>NZ_JAUBRH010000007.1:0-193802 GCF_036701775.1 Microcoleus sp. N9_A2
CCTTTAACCCTAATGGGCTTACCCCATCGCTGCCAGCCATCCCCCCTTTCGGGTTTCGGCTAAACGAATCGCACCAAGGATTGAAGTATATAATTTAAAGACGCGACAGCTTACCAATTACCAATTACCAGATGTACCTCATTTAACCCAGAAGTGTTATAGTATCCAATTAAGAATAATAAACCTATGCCTTACAGTAAATTTACTCTCAGCAAAGCTGTAGATGATTTCCATCTCACAATCATTGAAGGCTCGCGTTTATTACCAGAAATTTCCCCTGTCACTCCTAGCCCTTTACTACAGGATATTCTTAAAGAAACGATTCCCTGGGCGATCGCGGTGAGTAGCGAAAAAGCTCGTTCTGAGGGTATAATCAATCCGGTTTTATTGGAAGTAAAACGCCAGCTTCAAGGACAGATTAGCGTTTTTTCAGGCGAGGAATTCAATGTAGAACCGGAGGCTGAACTCACAGGGTATGTTGACTTTCTCCTGAGTCGTTCCCCGGAACAACTATACATTAAAGCCCCTGCGGTTGTATTGGTGTCAGCCAAAAAAGAAGACCTTAAACCGGCTCTTGGGCAATGCCTTGCAGAAATGGTTGCAGCTCAACGCTTTAACCAACAAAAGCAACAGCCGATATCGACGATTTACGGAACGGTAACTAGCGGTACAGTTTGGCGGTTTCTTAAACTAGAAGAGCAATGCGCGTCCATTGACCTTACAGATTATCCGCTTCCTCCGGTTGAGCAAATCTTGGGCTTTCTCGTTTGGATGATGCAAGAAAGGTGAGCTGCTTTTAAACGTTTTTTGAGTAGATCGGTTAACTGATTTTCACTGGGAAGTGTAATAATGATCAGAGTGGGTAAGTTTATTGCGGCTCGGAAGTTTATACAAATAGAGATGAGAGTGCGATTGTACCCTCAAAAACTGCTCCGATATCTAGACAATAACTCAATACGCTTGGGTTAACTGTTTTTGTCATTGCGAGCGTCTTCGCGTTAGCTTTCGCGATCCGTTCGCCGAAGGCGTTCGGTGAAGGGTAGGAAAGCAATCCCGTCTGTTTTTCACATCGTTTTACTGAACGGACTGTCTTAAATGAACCGTATTGGACAATAAATAATGACTATTTTTCGACTCTCTGAGCTTTAAATTCTAACTGCTTTCGCTGTCGTTCTACAAACTCAGCCAGAGAACTTTTCCTCCCTTCCATCTCCTGAAAATCCACCACAAAACTAGCTGTTTTCAGCTCAACCGCTAAAGCTTCAGTAATATCGATAATTTCCACCCAACTCGCACATTGATAATCTGAGTCTTCGTATTGCTTAATTCGATTTTCTTCCAGCCCCAGTCTATCCGCAAGTTCTTTTTGAGTCATTTTCGCAGCAATTCGAGCTTTAATTAAGACTCTTGGCAGCTCTAAAATCGAATCTACTTCAATTTTGAGGTCTTGAGTGTGATCGCACTCCACCAATCTTTCATACTCAGCTATTTCTGCCCTAAAAGTATCCCGATGACTTTGGATAGATTCACGCATCACTAACCACCAAGGATCGTTCTTTTTCACCTCTTCATCTTGGGCGTCATACTGGGCTAGCGTAGATTCACATCTTTTCGCTAACTCTTGGGTATACTCATATTGCTTTTTATTTCTAATCATGGCGACCACCTTACTAAATCTATAGCAATAATTCCTTTAGGATGCAGCTCTCTGTCCCGTTGAAATAATTCATAGGAAGTTAGATCGTAACTACCGACTGGCTGGTCGGACGGAAAGATTTCACCGCGATAAAGAGCTTTCTGTGCGGCTCTATCTGCATAATTTCTCAGTCGAGGAGCATGAGTTTTCAGATAATTCATATCAACCTCTTCTCTATCCCAACAAGCATCAAAATCTTGAGGAGCTAGTTTGCTAGTAATAAAACTACCATTGATGTAAATTGTTCTGCATCCTGCTGCCTTTAGCTGCTAAGAATGCCATTTGCAAACCATCTATCATGCGAGTACGAAGTGGTGTTATTCCAAAGCGATCTTTGAATTCTTCCCATTCGGCCCAATACACTCCTGGTGGCAAGTTGCCGTTCTCATCAAATTCGGGAATCATGCCCTCACACCTTTACATTTTAACACAATTTTATTGTCGGTTTTTATAGCTATTGATTTCCTCAGCATACCTGAATATGCAGGCAAAAAGCCATCGCTATGAGTGATAATTAATAAGTTGTAACAGAAGCGACTGGTGCGATGCAGGGTTTTGAGTTAACTTTCAGGTCTAATTCGACACCGAATGTTCCGAATATTCCGACTCAATACGGTCAAATAGAAGTCGCCACAACTACATTTAGACTCAACGGTCAAACTCACACCTAAACGATGGAATACGACGAGGATTCGGAGGGCCTAATCGTCGCTATCAGAACCTCCCCAGGTAACAGTCAATCAGTAGTTTATGATGCCTTGGAACAGGTCAAATCGATGACAGATGTATTTGGCAACGTCACATCATACAGCTACGACTTGCACCAAGCATCTGGGCCAACAATACAACTCCACCTGCTGGGTCGGTTGTAACTCGCATTGACGAAATTACCTTACAGAAAAAATATGGTAAGCGGAAAGCGAGCAAAACTTTATTTAGTCCGCTCGATGCAAGCGACTCTCTTAGACTTTAGTTCCAGTAAAATTTGGCAACAAATCTGAAATTATTGTACATTATATTACGCCAAAAATGTTAAAAAATAACTTGGATAAGTAATGAAACAACAGCTTTTTTAACAAGGCCGTTAATGAAAAGCTGCCGAATTAACTCGGCAGCGCTTTCCTGTTATTTAAGGTGAGTGAGTTGAGTGATGCTGAGCAAAGCAGGCAACATCGAGTCAGGCTTATCTCCTGTTTTGAGAGCAATTTCTAAATCAAACAAAATGGAGAGGGATCGACTTAAACAGTTAGCAGATACTTCCTTAACCTCCTGCTTGAGGAAATACAGCCGTTTGGGGTTACTAATTCCGCACATACTAGCAATTTCACTATCAGAAAGTTTGCCGCCGGAATCCAGAGTAGCTTTTACCCACAACCAAGTTTTAAACTGAGTTTGAAGAGTCGCGATAATTGCCAAAGGAAACTCTGCCCTAGAGAGCAATTCATCAAGCACCTTAATTGCCGCCACTGCTTGACCTTTTAAAAGAGCTTCGGCAAGTTGAAAACAGTTGGCTGTGGTAGCTGGAACGAGGATTTTAGCAGCTTCTTTCGTAATGCGAGCGCCTGCTGCATAAATGGCTAATTTCTCTAGTTCACTGACTCTTCTAGCAGAATCGTTGCCAATGGCTACCGCTAGATAACTGACAGCATCTCTGGCAATTGAGAGATTCTTCTGTTTAGCAGTAGCAGCGATCGCACTTTCAATCAAATCAGTACGCCAAGGGGGAATGAGAGTAAACTCCTTAAGTTTACCAAACAGCAATAAATGCTTGACTACCTTGAGTCGTTTGTCGATAACAGCAGCAGTGAAGACTAAATGCGTTGTCGCAGGTAATTGGGGCAAAATTTGCAACAATTCTAGCCCCGTTTCTCCAAATTGCTTGAAATCGCAATTTTCAACGACAATAAGTTTGTTTCCACCGCCGAAAGGAACTGAAGCAGCAGCAGAGAGGGCTGCATCCAGGGAAGAAGCATTTCTGCGGTGGATGTTGAAATCTCGCCATAGAGGATGAGTTTGAGTCTTAAACTTTTCAACTTCTCGTTCAATTGCGTAAGTATCATTCCCAATTAGGATGCTAATCATGCTGCTAACTCCTCCTGTTGTTTGACAGTTACAGTAACAGAGCGGCCTAAAGCTTTAGTAACGATACGCTGCACGGATTCAAGGTGACTCTGAAACTTGTTCGCGTATTTTCTTTCTACTGCTAACACACATGAATCAGCCGAAAGTTCGGCAATTTGAGCGCGGTTTAAGAGGCTACGATTTCCTGGTTTCGCTGCTGCTACTACTTGCGCCCAAGTTGTCTCAAAGTCAGGAGAATCTGCCTCTATTTTTTGAGGGGTTTTATCAAAATTGTCAGGCTGATTAGATTGGGAAGTTGCCGGCAACCGCGTTTCGGGGGCAGCGGGTTTGCTTGACAGCATCAAGTTCAGCAGACAGACTTCTAACCAGGTAGCAGCATTGGTGCTAGTTCTCAATTGAAATTCTGATTTTTGCAATTGTGTACAAGCCGCATCAATTGTTTCAAAATCGAGATGAAGAGCGAGCGATCGCAGTTGTGAGTAGCCTACTGGCCCTGCAATTAAATTCTGGCAGTGGCGCGTTGATTTGACAATGAGCAAATCTCTCATTGCTGCTAGCAAGCTACTGAGAATCAGTTTGGGGGTTTTGCCGCTGTCAATGAGCGTTCTCGAAGATTGCAGTACGCTTAAGGTATCGCCAGAATGAATGGCTTTGAGAAGGGCGATCGACTCTTGCTCGCTGATGCTGCCAGATACTTCTGCAACTTGAGTTAGGGTAATCTCTGAGTTTAGCAGTGAAAGCTGAGAAAGTAATTGCAGGGCATCTCTTAACCCCCCGTCACAGGTGCGAGCGATCGCCCGCATGGCCTCACTTGCGATCTCAATAGATTCAGCGGAGCTAATTTTGTGCAATTGTCCGACAATAGCATCAACTGACAAGGCTCGGAAGTTAAAAGTTTGGCAGCGGGAGATAATTGTCGGCAGGACTTTATGTGCTTCAGTCGTACAGAGAATAAATACCACATGAGCCGGAGGTTCTTCAAGGCATTTGAGGAGAGCATTTTGAGCGCTGGTACTGAGTTGGTGACACTCGTCTAAAATCCAAATGCGGTAACGGCTCATCGCTGGCGCAAAGTTGCTGTGTTGTATTAATTCTCTGGCATCATCCACGCCATTATGTGAAGCAGCATCGATTTCAGTTACGTCTAAGCTTGAACAGGAGTCAATGGTTTTGCAGCTTGAACATTCCCCGCAAGGAGTGGCGGTTAGCTTTTTGTTATTCAAACAATTGAGGGATTTAGCAAGGATGCGAGCGGTTGAGGTTTTGCCTGTTCCTCTGGGGCCAGTAAATAGGTAAGCTTGAGCAATTTTGTCGGAGGTGATGGCATTGGTCAAGGTTGTTTTGATTGTGTCTTGACCCACTAATTCTTGCAGGTTTTTGGGGCGGTATTTGAGGTGCAGTGGTTGGTACATTTTGAGTCGTTAGAATACTTCTGGTAACTATTCCCCGATAGGGGAGGCATTATCCAGCAGCAGTTCGATCGATCGTCCGGTTGTTCGACTCTTGCCTAACTTTATGGGGTAATTACCCAAAATATGTACGGTTACGTCCCCTCCACAGCGCTATGAGCTAGATACCATTAGAAAAGTGTCAAAATAATTCGTAATTGTTAATGCGAACTTCGTAATTACAATTAGTAGGTTCTTCCAATACTGAACAAGTCGTAATTGTTAATGCGAACTTCGCAACAATTACAATCTGTAGAGGTTCCTTCCACTGAACAAGTCGTAATTATTAATTTGCAATTTCCAACAATTACACTTAGTAAAATTTCATTCACTGAACAAGTCGTAATTGTTAATTTACAATTCTTTATTGCGAGCTTTAATTACAAATAGCGAATGGCGAAGCGCGTAATTACAATTGGTTTGTTTATACCTCGAAAACTGCAAAACTCGGAGGGCAAATTAGTAATTATTTGGTCAAAAGTAACATTTTTTCGTATTAGAAAGCATACATATATAAGGTAACAAAGTGAGTTTGTTTTGTGATTAATTAATTAATCGCTATTTCGTTCGCAATCACGTATATATAGGGCAAAAATATGCTCAATCTAAATTAAAATTAAATAGTTATTTAAAAATTTTACCAATGTTGAAAAAAACGTTTTTTGCAGTAATTATTGCGCTTTTGTCTTTTATGGTTGCACTCATCCTATCGGCTCAAAGTTCTGAGGCTGTCAATCAACTCTATGTATTTGGGGACAGCCTTTCGGATATGGGAATGGTGTTTCGAGCGAGCGGGGGTCAATATCCGCCTCGTTCGACTTACTTTCAAGGGCGTTACTCGAATGGTAAGGTTTGGGTAGAGTATTTTGCCGAGCGCCTGAAATTGCCGCCTGAACGAGTCACTAATTTTGCATCTGGAGGTGCAACAACCGGAAGCGATCGCAATAGCCTTGTCCCAGGTTTGTTAACTCAAGTTCAGTCATGGACTAACTCCCAAAAACAGGCAAATCCTCATGCGGTGTATGTACTGTGGGCGGGTGCGAATGACTATTTGCAGGGGGTAAATAATGCGAATCTTCCCGTTGAAAATGTGGCGAGGGCGATCGCGTCTCTTGCTGGTGTGGGTGCCAAAAATATCCTGTTGGCAAATTTACCAGATTTGGGGCAGTTACCGGCGACGCGAACAGGCGCTAATTCTGGAAGGCTCACTGCATTAACACAAGCACACAATCAGGGTTTGAGGCGAACGGTTAAGGTATTAAATCAACAGCATTCTGGCTTAAAGATTGCGACTCTGGATGCTAATGCGCTTTATCGGGAAGCGATCGCGAATCCGGCTAAATATGGCTTGACAAATGTGACGGGTGCGTGTTTATCGGGTGGAGGTGTTTGTGGTAGTCCCGATCAATTTTTGTTTTGGGACGGCATTCATCCGACGACGGCTGCACACAGGATTTTGGGGGAAGCAGCATTTGCTCTTGTGCAGGAGAGCGGGATGATTAGATCTGAATTGGGGACGCTTCGGTAAACCATTTTTAGGCTTTCCGGGCGATCGCCACAGGAACGGCATGAGGTCGGTCAAACTGATGATACAGCACTTCATAATCTGTAGGATTTATATATAATTTACGCAACACCACAGACGGGGCTGTTTATCGGGGGTTTGCCTCCTATTACACCATATACGAACACTCTGCGTAGTTTTGGCTATACGATTGCGGTAGGGGAGAGCATCAAATTTAGATGCCCCTCCCCACCTTTCAACTATTCTTGCGGAGCGACAATATATTCGCACTCTAAAGCCTCTGTACCCGATGCAGGCGTTCCAAACGGTGCAATCAGTAGGGGAGCGGTAGGAGTTGCCATTAACACCCGCAAATCAGAGCTGGAAATCGCTTTGGCTGTATCAATCAAATAGCGGATGTCGCACTTGAGACAAAACTCACAACCCCATAGCTTGGCATCAACTGTCTCAGTTCCTGAACTGAGAGTATTGTTGAGTGATGCTCGCAATTGTTGGGCATCTAAATCGAATTCTAAAATAGCTGTTAGGTGAGACTTGTCGCTGTGAGAAGCTAACCTCTCTAAGGCTTTTAAAAAGCTCAGCCTCTCAACCACCACTTGATGGCTAAATTGATGCCGATAGGGAGCGATAATTTGGTCACAAATTGGATATTGCCCTTCTAGCAACTTCGTTGTCAACCGCCAATTATTCCACTCGAATGCGACAAAATTACTAGGTTGGTCTGGCAAACCTTCATAGTAAATCGTAACTTTGTCAGCAGAATTCAAAGAACGCTCCAATAACCGGAGTACCTTAGCAGGGACAGTAAAATTAACTATTTGACTGCTCAAAAGATGGGAATTGCTGCTTTCGTTCAATCCTAAAACCATTGCTACCCGATGCCCATCTGTCGTCCAAACTCTCAGTTGATCGAGTCCTCTGTCTGCGTCGTGACTGAGTTGAAAATTCCCTCCTGTTAAAATGCGTTTGTTTTCCTCAGAACTTACAGCAAATAAGCTAGCTTTTAGGACAGAAATTAATACGCTAGCAGGAAGCGTTACAAGTTTCTGTTGAACGCTGGGGATAGCCGGAAATTCGTCCGCAGCTAGCCCGCGAATGGCGTGCTTGCTTCTTGACGCACTCAGAGTGGCACTGACTGATGGAACGTCGCTTCCTTTAATAATTTCAGAAGAACTCTTTAAAGTGAGGTTGCCGTTAGGAAATTTTCCCAAAATGTCAGCAAGTATGGGTGCGGGGAGGGTAAGCTTTCCAGATTGATTGACATTCGCACCAAAGCTCACTTGCATTCCAAATTCTAAGTTGTAGGCAGTTAGATGCAAATGTTGAGTTTCTGCATCAGCTTCAATCAAAATATTGGACAAAATGGGATGGCTGCTATTGCTGGGAATGATGCCTTTCAGGGCTTGTATATAATCGTTGAATTCTCTTGAATTGCAGGCAACTTCAATAGCTGATGGGAGAGTAGAAGGGGAAGGCAATATTGCCTCATTTGGCAATGTTTCTAGAGAAGGAGCATCGACTGCTGGAAGTGCTGCAAAATTTGTGCAAGTTGGCGAGGTTTCTACTTTTTGTGGAGAGATTGTTAAGGGTTCGCAAACCGAGTCAGTTTCAGTTGTTGCTTTGACTGATTTCTTCACAGTTTTGGCAGAATTATTGGCTCTTGCAGTCGAGCGTTTTTTCTTAACTGTTCTCTCCAAATTTTCCTCTTGAGGCGGTGTTCCTGTTAGTCGAGATTTTGCCATAATTAGCCTGGTGTCAGGGGTGCGATTGGCCGCTGCGGTAGCAGCACTTATTCAGGTTGTTGAGAAAGAGGAGTGGGAAGGGGAAGGAGAAGGAGAAAGAGAAGGGGAAAGAGAAGGAAAAGGATAAGGGGAAGGAGCCCACGCTTAAAAACATAGGATTGAAGGGTAGACATTTTGTATCTAACTCGGTGGGTATCGATACAATTATTGATTTTTTGAGCGTTGCTATCAACCCACAACTAAAGTTTTTTTCTCCATTTTTACCTTCAGCTTCGCCTTGCCTTTCCGTTTCCCTTTCTTCTTATTTTATAAATAGGACTTACGCACAGACTCTACTTGTAGGGTGCTGATGGCACACGTTACTACTACAGATAGTGTGAAAATTGACTTATGCAGCGTAAGTCCCGATGGAGAAGCTTTCTGAAAGTTTAGCGTTAGTGACTGTTTTTTAGAAAGGTATGGACTTGTTAGTTGAGGACTTTACCTGTTAGTTGAGGACTTTACCTGTTATAGCAACAGCCAAGACGGTTAGGACATTCTTAATCGCTGAAACCATTGCTATTACTGCTTCTTCCTTCTTCCTTCTTCCTTCTGCTATAGTTGAGGACTTTACCTCTTGGTTGAGAAGTTTACATTGTACTTGAGAATTTTATTGTTTGAGTACGAGTTATTGGGGGAAACAAATAATATCCGATATCGGCAGCGGCTTGCACCGACATAATAAAGTCGATGGTACTCTTTAAGTTTCTGTTGACTGCTCAAATCTTGACCGATTAACAATCTGCTGAAAAGGTCGCTTCCGTCAATGCCAACTTCATCAAAAGTGCTGCCTTGCGAATTGTGAATAGTCAGAGCAAAGCAATTGTCAATTTCAGCAAACAAGTCATCTTTGAACCAGTAATATTTCCTCCAAAGAAATCCATTGCGTTTAGCACTCTTTAGCTTTTCTTTAAGTTCAGCCTGGTAGCGCTTATTTTCCGACTCGTGCAGGACAAAGATTTGCCGAAATAAACCGTCATCAGTCACAATTTTTAGCAGCCAAACTCGATAGCCTCCGTGCTGGTTAATCTCAACTTCCTTGACGGTAAATTCCGTTGAAGTCGGCAAAATTACGGTTTTGCCGTCAGGTGCCATGACGGGTTTTTTGGTAATTAGCCTTTCTCCCGGTACAAATTGGGGTGCAGCTTGACCGTAGACTTGTTCTCGGATAAGCTGATTGTAGTATCTGACTCGTTTGTTAGTCCAGCACAGAATTCTGAAACGATCGGGATTTTGACTAAATTCTAGATTGATCGTTTTGACGGCATATTGTAGCAGCGTTTCTGATTTGACTTTGAATGCACCGTTTGACTTGTCTCCTTTTTTGTATTTAGAGTGTGGCAAAAATATGTCTGCTTTGCTATTGACAAAAGATCGGCATTCTGTTATAAAATCGAGCACAGGGCTTTCCCCTGCTTGCCTGACAACTTTGGTCAGTACAGCTTTATTGGTAATGCTGAAAGCAGGCGACTTTTTGTCTCCTACAGGATTGAGTTGAGCGGGGTCGCCCATTAAAATTAGCTTGCGGTGATTGAAGAATGTGCGTTCAAAATTGCGTTCTATCCATTTCCACAATTCGCTTCCAACCATCGAACATTCGTCGAGGAAAATGATATCGTAGAGGTGAAGGCTGCTGGAACTTGTCTGTTCCAAAGCTTTTTCTTGTTCTTTTCTGACCATGCCTAATCCTAAAAGTTGGTGTATTGTCATAAAATCAACTCCGAAAATGCCTTGAGACGCTGCCATTTTTCTGAGGATGCCGACTGCTTTGTTAGTAGGTGCTGTGAGGGCAATGCGTTTGCTTTGACTCAAGAGTTCTTGGATAATTTGAAAGACGATTGTGGATTTTCCAGTTCCTGCGTAGCCGCACAGCAAGAAGAATGACTCGGTAGTGGTTAGAAAGGTTCTCAATTTGTCGAGGGCTTGCTGCTGTTGCGGTTTGAGCGTGAAGGGAAATTGTGTAAGTTTTTGGGGTTGTTCGAGTAAGGTTTGAATCATTAGTTAGCGTCCGTTACTAATTTAATCAACCTCTGATTAAGCGTTAGCTTGACGGGGGAGTCTTTCAAGAGTAGGTTTTTTAGATTCCGGGCAAGGAAGATTCCTAAGTCTTGTTAATAAAACTTTTAAGACAAATAGGAAATTTTTCTGTGTTTTGTCCCAGCAAAAAAGAACCGTCCACACCCTACGAAATGCTTGCTACTTCCCACTCATCTCGTAAATGGCGTCCTTTCTAAATCAAGTTCAGCAACTTTGGCGAGAGCTTCTAAACGCTTGTTTAATGTTTTATGTCGGGGACATTCTACAGCATACTCGTATTTATAACCTGTATGTTGAAGTTCCGAAATTTGGCAATCAATTAAATTGCTAAGGTGGCCGACTAGCTTTTTGACAGGTATTAGCCATGCTTTAGCTAGTGCTTTAGTACGAAACCCAATCCAAGCTGTAAAGTAAGAGCCATCTTCGCTAATTTGATAAGCCACATTGGGCGATAATTTAACAATAGGTTTGATGCGGGCAATACCCAAACCTTTGAGTTCTCTCAAGCTGTAACTTAGGAGTTCTCCGCTGTTCCACTGGATGTGAAATGGACGTGGCTCTTCAACGTTCAAGTGTTGGACTCTCCCCATTCGTTGAAATCCTTCTCGGTGCTGTAAAATGCAATCTCCCTCTCTAAATCCGTAGAAGCCTTGTTTCTTTGTTAGGTTTTCTAACTGCTGCTTCCAGGCTTCTTCCCAAGCTATGTCAAAGTCGAGAAGTTGGTAATTTTCTTCGCTCAATTGTTGAGCTATTTTTTCTTTTAACTGCTGTTTGTAGATTGGCATAACGAATTCTAAGAAGTTGTCGGGTACTTCAAGAGCTAAATGCGTCTTAGCTCTGATTCTGAGTTCATTGACAGACAAACAGCGGGCGTCTTTTAATTGCTGGGGTGCAGGAATATCTATAGTACAACTTGTCGGGTACCCGGGAAACAAGTTGATGGGAAAGAGATAAGATTGGTCGAGAGTAGAGATGAGAATGTGGTGTTCGCTCAGCGATTCTACTTTGAAACGAGTTGCATTGCTGAATTGTACCTGGTCGGAATTAGCGAGTACGATGGTTGTGCAAGTGGGAAGTTCTCCAGCAGTCTTTTTAGGGATAAACTGAGGAACGAGGGAGATTGTGAGGGCGCGGATTTCGTCGAGGTTATAAGTCCAAGAAAATGAATCTTCGCCGGGACTTGCGTCCCAAGTAATTGTCACAGGTTTTTCAGTTTTGTTGAGAGAAGTAACAGTACCGTATTGGTTGCCAGTTTTAACGATATCGTTTAACCTGAAGGGATGTTCTTCAGCAGGTACATCCGGGAGGAAAGGGAAAATTACTGCAACTACTTCTTGGATTTGAGAGGAGTGCTGGCTGGCTGATTCAGGAAAGGTTTTGTGGGGGTTAATATTAGAATTATTAGTATTCATAACGGTAAAAAGTTGGTTATCCCTTAACTTCTCCCGCTAGGGAATAGCTTTTAATTTAGAGGTTTCCTCAACCAATAGTTATTGCTTAAATTGCAGGAAATGACTTAGCTGTTGTTAGAGGGGAGGCTCAGTTGCGATCGCCAACTATACTGGTATCAGCCAGCCCTAGGAGCGTACAGCTATCAACTTTAGGATTATTACTCATATAATTAGAGAAATCGATACAAAATGCGATCGCTAGGTCGCGTCAATCAAGACTAGAATAACAAGCTATACACTTAGTACACTTTAACAAGCCTGCCTTTGACAATCTATCGAGTTAACAGCACCTAATTGATAAAAAATTCTCCCAGTTATCAGTTGCTTCTATAACTGGGAGAATTTGCGGGAAAGCCGATATATTCAGGACTTACGCAAAAATTGGCTTAACACAACTCATAGCGGTAACGTGCGCCAAGTGCACCTACGGATAGAGTCTGTGGGTAATTCCTGATATTAATCTAACGCAGGTATCTCGATTAATTCGATTTTAAACAGAGCTGCGTCGTTATTCTTTAGGCAAAGTAGGCTTTGGTGGGATGTCAAAAACAATCACAAATGTGAATTCTTTGACAAACCGTTGCAAAACCCGAAAATGATCGTCTGCATCCCTCCTGCTGCGAAATCGCGCCACAACAATACGCTGACAATTAGGAAGCAGCTTAATGATGCACCACGGATGCAATCTCTCAAAATAAGTCATTTTAACCTCACCAGCGACAGTAATAGGTTGCGTTCTTTTTTCCTTGCTTGCCATTACGCTAGTTGAGAGAATATTCTTCAAGACAGGTCACGCTGACCTTGACAATTAATTAGGTTTGTGCTTTAAACCGCTCCAATTCTCTTCTAACGCACCTTCTTATCTTCGGAATGCGGACACAGCAAGTTCGCCAGTACGTCGGGAATCTCCTCAAAGTGTTCCAGCAGAAAATCCATTACTGCCAAATGGCGCAAATCAACAGCAGTAGGAAATCTTCGATTTTTTCCGCGTTTAAACCAACCCTGTACCGTCGAATCAGAGCGGGAACAAATGGAGGCAATTTGCTCGTAACTTACCCCCCACTTGACATAAAACTGTTTCGGCGTCATTCCCAATTGGCATTGGCTGTAAATGGCAATCAAATTGCGTTCTCTATCTGTCAAAGTATGCGGCTTTTTCATCCTCATACCTCTCTAAATCTTCTTCCCACGCCGTATCAAATTGACACCAAGCTGTACTCTTGGAATCAGGAGCCAACCAAATTATGTAGCACCACATCCAACAGCAACGGCGCTGTTCGTAGTTGTAAAATTTGCCAATAACTATTCCCCAATCACCTTCTTCGCCAACATCAGTCCAGCGCACCATCTCGCCACACTCAAAGCGCGGGGGATGAATTTTGGCAAAATTTGCGGGCAACTCAGTTGAAGGTGGTATATCATTCAAATGTTTTAGTGGCAGGCCCGAAATCAAATCTCGCTTTCCTTTTGAGATTGACATGAGTTCTCAACTGTGCATCGACTGCAACAGATTTGTTTTGATAGGTTTTTAGGCCAATTTCTTGATAAAGAAATTGCAGCGCGATATTTCCTTAAATCAATCAATTAGAATCTATATTTGACGAACTATTCTCAAAGCCCAACTCTGGCTAGGCTATCAGTCCAGCAAAAAAGGTTGCAGGTAGAATCAAACAATAGTATAATTAGATTAGTTACTAATAATTTTCTTGGTGGCGCGGTGTTATGACAGCCCTTAAACCTGTTACCTTCAGAGACCTCATCGACGCGATCGCTAGCTTGCCGATTATCAACTTTCCCGAAAATTCGAGTCAGTTGAATAGCAATAAGCGGGAGTAAGTTGCAACAAGCGCCTCCGATTGCCCAGAAAGCGATTAAGCCGGATTTGGTTGGGCATCAAAGAATAGAAGCCAGTTAGCCTACTTGACGTAATCTCCCTTTCGTCCAATAATGAAAGAACTTACCCTTTGAGGGCTGCGCCGTGAAGGTTCAAGGGAATGGGCGCGCTAAGATTTTGACGCCCGCAGAAATTGACCGACTGTTTGACCGGGGTTTTATTACAGCAAGGGACAGGCTTTTGTTTGCTGTAACTTTTTACTGCGCCTGCCGCATTTCAGAGGCGTTAGCTTTAACAACTCACGACATTGTTGGGGGGTCAGTCACGTTGCGGAAAGCGACGACAAAGGGGAAATCAGCAACGCGAACGCTGCCGCTCCATCCTATACTGGCTAAGTATTTAAACGCTTACAATCCGGATGTAGGTTTTTTGTTTCCGGGGCGAGAGGGTACGAAGCCTTTGACGCGCTCTTTTGCAGATTTGATTTTTAAAGAAGCTTGCAAGCGGGTAAGAATTAAGGGGGCTTCAACACATTCGATGCGGCGGACGGCGCTGACTAATTTGAGCAATGCGGGGGTGCCGCTGCGGGTGATTATGGAGATTTCGGGACACAAAAATTTGTCTAGTCTCCAGCGCTATTTGGAGGTACAGCCGGAACAGCTTGTCAAGGCGATTGGGCTCTTGAAGTGAGGCGACAGAGCTCAATATTTTCCTGTCCTTTAATATTACCGGAGTTTATAGATATTCCGAAACCGACAGCATTCAGCATCAAACAGCAACTTAACCGTTCCCGTTCCGCTATTCCGTCCTTTCAATCCAATAATTTCAGCCGTTCCCCCATCAGGAGAATCAGGATTGTAATAATCGTCCCTGTAAACTCCAAGCACAACATCCGCATCCTGTTCAATTCCACCAGAACCACGCAAATCCGATAAACTCGGACGTTTATTCGTGCGAGTCTCTACCCCCCGATTGAGCTGAGAAAGCAGCAAAACAGGCGCATCAACCTCGCGAGCTAAAATCTTCATCTGCCGCGTAATTTCGCTGATTTTATTGACAACATTTTCATCCGCCGAATTCACCATCAATTGCAAGTAATCAACAATTACCAAACCCAAGGGGCCTCGCTCACAAACAAACTCCCTAACTCTGGAACGAATCTCCAAGGGAGACGGTTCCAAACTTTCGTCTATCCAAAAATCAGCATCGCTAACTTTCCCCAAAGCCGAAGCTAGCACTTCGTACTTACCAGCTAGGTTAACTTGCCTGATATCTTTCACCGACACCCCACTCTCAAGTGCCATTAACCGCGCTGCCAAGTCCCGACCCGGCATTTCCATCGAAAACATCAAAACCCGACCGTTCCTGGGGAGGGAAGCAATGTTGTACCCAAGCGCGCAAGCCAAAGCTGTTTTGCCGCTGCCGGGGCGACCTCCTATGACAATCAATTCGCCTCGGTAAAATCCCCCTCCCAAGAGGTCGTCGAGGTCATAAAACCCCGTGCTGATTCCAGGACAGTAGTTAGCAGTCTCCAAGCGCTGTTCCTCAATTTCATCTAGATATCGCCAAAGTTCGTGGCAGTATTCCGAAAGAGGCCTCATAGCTTTTTGCCGCTCTTCTTTGTACTTATTGAGGACAAAAATCTTTTCCTCGGCTTTATTTAGTATCGCATCCAATTCGGTGGAAGTCTCGTAGCCAAGCTGTACGATGTCATTGCCAACTTTGATGAGTTCGCGCCGGACAAACTTGTCCACGACTAGCAAAGCATATTGGTCGATGTTGACGGCTGAAACAGTTCGGTCTACGAGCATTACCAGTTTGGTTTGACCCCCTACTACTTCCAGCAGGTTGTGGTCGTCGAGGAAGGTGGTGATGTTCATCAAATCTGTGGGCTGCTCCTTAGAGTGCAGCGCTAAAGCGGCCCGATAAATATGTTGGTGGACTGTAATTGCCAACGCTTCGGGACGCAGAATATTTTCGACTCTTTTAATGGCGATTGGATCGATCAGAATTCCGCCTAAAACTGCTTCCTCTGCATCAATGTTGCTCGGCATAATTTTGTCAAAAAAACTGACTGCCATATCTGGTATTCTCCTTTGAGATTGTTGTTACTTGAACTGTTTTCAAAGTTGTCTAAAGGGTTAGAAGCTGTCTACATGGGTTAAATCATCACTGTTTTCACAGCTAAGCTAAATAATTAAGTAGTAGATAATTTGTTGAAAATTTGTTTTACGTGCTGAGGAAATCGCTGCATCCACTGCAAGTAAATTTGCTGCTGAATACCTAGCGCTGCGAAAGCTTCTTTGCCTAGTTGCTGGAACTGTTCGCATAACGTTCGGTGAGTTTCTAATGGCATATACTGAGGGTCAATATAATCCTCATTTATTCTTGTTGTCTGTGCAGAAGGAGAATTTTTTGGAGTTGGAGAAGAGCCGGTTGAAGCTGGAGACGAAACAACATTTGTTGGGTTCGAGTTTTGAAAACCGTTAGTTTTTTCCCACCAGCGACCGCGCAAACAATCAACGACCCACCCTGAAGGGTTGGATATTTGCTTTGTTTGGCTTCGGACTTGCAGCAAGTTTATGGCGGCTTGGATTTCGTTTAAGCTGTGCTGGAGCACACAAATTTTTAATTCAGAATTCATGCCTCCTGTGGCTCGCGTAACGGCTTCGACAATTTCAGTTGCATCAGGATTGGCAATTGCAACCGCTTCGATAATTTCAGTCGCATCAGGATTAGTAATTGGAACGGCTTTGACAATCTCAGTCGCATCGGAATTGGCAATTGCAATTGGTTCTACAGTTTCAGGAACTTGGGGAGTAACGGGCGAAGATATTTCAGGACTTAACGGAACAGCTTTATTGGTAGGTATTGGTGATTTGGCGGCAGAGATTGTTGGATTGTCGAGGCTGTTGAGTTCTGTCAGCAGTTTTTGCGGGGGTTTAGAGGTCAAACCTATTTGTTCTGAAGTGCAAGGCATTGCCACATCGACTGCCTGACTGTTATCTGAATTAATAGTCAGACATTCAGCGGTTGGGGCGGAACATTTATTTTCACTAGGGGTTTTTAGTTCTTGTTCTGAATTTTTATTTAATTCAGTGCTTTTAGATTTGATCCCAGTTACAAGCTGTGGTTTTTTATCTGGTGATGTTAAATTTTCTTCCTCTTGAGAAAAATTTAAAAAAACAGCAGCAACATTTTCAGTGCTTTGCTGTCCTTTTTTATCCTCTGTAAAGAGTACGGCACCATCAGGGTTTGAACCCCCTGTTTGCTCAATTTTTGGCTGGTTCAGTCGATTTTTTGACGGTTTGCTCAGTTTTTGGAATTTTGAATTGGTGTGAGTGAAGGGGCGAACGTCGCCCAGGTGCTGCACTGCTATGCGGAAAATGCCGCACCCATAGTTTTTAAGGATTTTGACCAAACCAAGTTTTTCGAGTTGTTTGAGGGCTGCCCGCCTGGTGTTGGGGCTGTAGGGCTTGCCGTTGCGGACTCTTGTGGCTCGTTTTTCGCCCAAGGGGATGCAATTGATGTCGATTTCCTCTGGTTTGCCGCCGATGCAGGTTCTGTACAGGTAAAGGGCGAGTTTGAGGGCGCTGGGGGTAGCGCCTTCTAGTATGTCGGCTAGGGCTTCGTAAACTGCGGCGTGTCGGGCGAATGGCGGTTTGTGCCAGGTAGTTGTATCTGCAACCATTTTTTGTTCTGGGGTAAAAATGAGCGTAAATGTCCCTTCAGGCGACTGTGACAGCCTCTTTCGCGCGAAAGAGGCTGTTGTTAAGTGGGCAGGGGGGTATTGAGCGATCGCCTGTGGAAGGTGGGATGCACTCCGCAGTGTCGCTCTACACGACGAGCAGCGTTCAGGCAGGTCGCGAAGGTATCCGCAGCGGTTGAGGTCTTTTTGAACAAAGTGGACAGTTTTAGCGCACCCCCGCGAGGTAGCGCTATTCAACCAATTAAGTTACAAAGACTGTCTGCAGGGTCTGCATTTGTTGCAGGGTCAGCGCGCGACCATCTTTCCAATACTGCCAGACCCACCGTAATGGGATTTAGTACCATATCAGTTTTATCAAACTGATCAAGGGGCGAATCAAGGGCTGAAACCTTTGTACAGTAAGGGTTTCAAAAATAGCTGGTCAGGCGATGGGGCGTTTTAGTCAGGCGATGGGGCGTTTTGGTCGGGCGATGGGGTGTTTTTGTACTAAAGCTCAAACCTTTACACAGTAAGTATTTAAAGGCTATTTTTCCGAGAAATTTTTTTAGTACAGCTTGTACTAAACTTTGTACTGAACTCTGTACTTAAAAAACCAGTCTCCGGAAGGCTGGCCGTAATGAAACTAGAATTTACGCAAAACTTCTAACCCACATTCCGCACCCTCTACTGTCACAATCGGTTTTTACTGAGATATTGCACCAATGTCATTAAGCCTATAAAAGCTAGGTTTTTGGCGATCGCATCAACGGAAAATCAAGGGTTAGGGTCGGTTCTTGAGAATGGTGCTCTTCGGTGAGTTTTTACGGAATTTGGGAAACAAAATTAGTCACTTTGTTAAACTCAGTAAGCCAACTGAATTTTTTATCGACTTGTTTGATATCTGTACGAGCAGCATCCATCTAGATACCAGTTCTATTCACGTTGATGGACAGTACCTACCCTCAGTTAATTCTAGTTAAGGGTGATGCGAGCTCCTCACCGAATAGCTTTGAAGACCCAAAACCGCAGACCGATTCAGAAACAGACCCCAAACAGATAACCATTACTCATAGACTACCGAGTTGAGATCCGGTGGAGCCTTGGCAACTGCTACGAATCCAAGAGAGTTGGCCATCAGTGACCCAACTCTCTTGGATTCGCGCGAGTGCGATCGTTATTAGTTGATTTTTAGGTCTGATTACTCATAAAAAATACCGCTCAATTCGATAGGTCAACCTGCGGAATGTGGGTTTCATGGGAGAAAGAACTGAGGTTAGTTTTGAATATCCAATACTTCTCGCAGCTTAGTGTCCAGTTGCCGACTCATAGGGCGCTCGCCACGTTCTAGCTTAGTTACCAAAGATTGTGAAACTCCCAACCACCCAGCCAGTTTCACTTGGCTCCATCCCTTTGCTTTGCGGGCTTCGCGCACTTGAGCAGCAGTCATTAAGGCTGAAGAGGGGGCAGCAGGTTTGAGTTGCTTGGGCTTAGGCTTCGCTTTGGTTGCTAACAGGGCAGGAATAGGTTCTGGTGGCATAATCGTCAGTTTTGCTCTCCACAGTCGATCAATGATTTTCTCTTTTTTCCAGCCAGAGGGTTTCTCAGCAAGACTTACAGGTCTCAACCAGTCTGGGTAGGTGCTATCATCAAAAATGACCCGCCAGCCAATACTCGTCAATAGCTTCAGAGCGTTATCCCATCGTTGCTTCAAGTCGTAGGCTTCCCGCTTCAATTGGCGAGCGGCATTTATTCGGGCTTCTAGCTCCACAGCTTCTAACAAGCTCCCCACTTTGTGTTCGTACTGGTTTTTATCCCGCATCTTGATGCGGCTAGCCATTGTTAGGTGAATGGCCAGCTTCAGTGCCAGTTCATCATGGTAGGGGTTGATTTTCAAAATTTCTGCGGCTAGCCAACCAAATTGATGGAGGGCTATCCCTGCTTTGGCTCCCATCTTATTGAGCCATTTCTCAGCCCAAGGTCCGGGTCGGACGGCGATATAAACTTCTACAGGGTCGTCAACTTTTCCAGTGAATATATTCATCTGTCCTCTAAAATCGACCTCAATCACCCAAAGGGGAGAAATGCTAACGCTAGCGTCAACTTTATTGCCTTTTGGCTTGCCTTCAACCCAGGTACACTGCATCAACATTTTTCCCAGATGAAAGGCAATACTGGCAATTTGAGATAGCTTGTCAGCAACCGTTGACCGATGTTTCTTGTCCCAGCCTATTTGCTGAATGATATCGGTTCCCTTCAGAGTGAAATAGGACTGAAAAAGGTTGGACTGGTTAAAAACGTGAGCGGCAAAAACTAACTGGATTTTTGCCGCTTCAATTCCCATCAAATCGATGACTTGGAGGGCTGCTTCTAATGCCAAGATATCATTATTTTCCCCGACCAGGAAAACTTCCACCCGATTTTTGGGGTTAGTCTGACAACTTGTTTCAAAAACACCCTGGTTATTGGAATCTTTTTTCCATTTATCGAGGCGGTAGTTAGATTCTACACTAGCTCTGAAGGGGACTGGTGTGGGCAGGCCTGTAATTTCTGCCAGTTGGGATTCTGCGAATATGTCTGGTTTTGACGAGACTCCGAATATACTTTCTATGGTTGACAAGTTAATGTTAAGGAAGTCTATCTTCTGCAATAACTCAGTAGCTGTCTTGATGGCGCATAAGTTAGTAATATAATCTTTATTAACAAAAACAGTGTTGAAGTCGTTGTTACTGAAATCTGTTTCACTTTGACTGCCATACAATTTATTTGATGGCGGAGTAGTTTTATTTATAACTAGGGAGGAATTGGGGTTGATGTGTTGATCTAGACATAGATCGGGTTGAATTTCATGATTTAATAAGTTCTGCAATTCCTCCTCATTATTAGCAAGTTCGCGAGCTTGTTGCAGCCATTGATATTTCGCTTGCCAAAATTCATCAGGGATTTTTAAAGACCGTTCTAAAAAACTTAGACCGTCCGACTTGCGAAGAAACGCAAAAAAAGCTTGACATTTGCGAGGAGATGTGACCTGTCCAGTTTCAGTTGTGACGGCGTTTGGGTCGAGTTGTGTAATTCTTTGTAAAATATATTCTTCTATCAAACGAATGACTGTTATTTTGAAGGTTTCTTGAGTGTCAGCGTTTAACATAATAAGTAGGTAGTGGTTTTTGGCAAGGTGAGTCGTGAGTTTGTGTATAGAATCTTTCCTGATGTTCGCAACTCTCGCGTGTATTTTTGCTAGTTTAGATATTTATCAGTTAATAGCACCGCTTTGAGATCTTGAGGGCGATCGCTCGCAAGCAAGCAGTCGAGCGCCCCCAAAAGCTCTTTTTTGAGGTCGTTTTATCATTTGTGGTCGTCGTCAGAAATTGTCACCACAGTATAACTAATAATTTTTCGAGGCGGGTAACTTCATAATTGCGATCGTTATTTTCACTCTCGCAACTGAAATTATGACTTTTTTGCATATTTTATGAGCCGGAAGTCAAGGCTTGTTGCCTTGATAGCCGGAAGCTGACAATCCTGCTGAGGGAAAAATAACGATCGCGCAGATTCTCCTGCGATTGATCGAGTGAGTTTCTTTCTCCCCATCATAAAGGGGGTAGCTGACCCGGATGTGGTATAATCAGAAGACTTCAGTGCCCAAGCCAAAAAGCGTTCTGTGTAATACAAAGCCAGTTGATTGCTTACACCATTAAAAACCGCATCAAAGGCGTGTTCAGCCCAAGGAATTTCGAGCATTACCGCACGATTGCCAGTCGCTCGTAATTGTTCGTAGAGAGAGCGTCCAAACTTGGCTTCAACTATATGGTCGCGACCTGCATAAACCAGTAGAGAAGGGGGAAGGTTGGGTTTAACATAATTGATGGGAGAAGCTTGAAGGTAAAGCTCTCTTAATTGGTCGGGGGTTCCTCCCAGAAAGTCACGCAGAATGGCTCGGACGTTTAGGGGGTCGGGAAAAGGTGGGTCATAATATCCCCGGAGCAGGTTATTTGGCCCGTAGTAATTCACTACTGCCCGAACTGGAACTGTAGTTGAACGATAAGCATAAAGTGATGCTAAATGGGCACCGGCTGACCTTCCCATCAGAGCAATTCTGTCTATATCAATTTCCCACTCATCGGCATGGGTTTTGATATACGACAGAGCGGCTTCTACGTCCTCCAACTGAGCCGGAAACCGATACTGGGGAGCGTGGCGGTAATCAATTGCTACTACACAATAGCCCCTCGCTGCCATGTAGCGGCTAAATTCCTGATTGCTATTTGGAGTGCCTCTTTGCCAAGCTCCTCCGTAGAGGATGACGATCGCCGGATATCTACCAATTTGCATCGGCCGGTAAACATTTAGTTGCAGTTTCACTCGATCGGGGTTGGCAAATACAATGCCTTCAGAAATGCGAACTTCCCGAAGGGGAATTCCCCGGAAGGCATCTGCTAGGATAAACGGTTGAGGGCGTAGTTGTGCCTGTTCAACTTGAGGAACGGCTGCTAAATAGTTTGTCCCTAAAACTGCTTGGACTTCGGCCGCGATCCGTGCATTGGCTGCGGGGAACTGTAGCAGGGGGAGCAGGCTGAGGATCAGGGCAAGCAGGCTACAGACCAGGGATGTGTTGTAGAGCCAGCCTTGTTGTCGTCTGAAGATGGTTAGCAAAAGGGCGATCGCATTAATACCCACAAGCCAAGGGCTAATTTCTGGCGCTCCCACTGCCAAAGGAAACAGGGACAGTGTGGGCGCTGGTACGATGACCCAGAGGCTGAGAAATAATCCAACTGCACTCATAAAAGAAGGGATGAACAGCGAGACTAGAAACGATACCAATGAGACTAGCTTTTTGCCGTTATTTTTAGGTTGCACAGATTTTTTCCCAAAGCCAGATTTTTAACTATTACGCCGTAAGTCCCCACTAGAGTACACTTTAAACCCAAGCACCTACGAAACTGGTTTACAAAATCGCTATCCGACTCTCCTTAATCGGCGATCGATTTAGCTAACTTGTGATTAGTCAACTTCTTTGAGGGTCAAGCCTGCTACGAATGGATCGTGGAAGCGGGAGTCAACATCAGTAGCACTCCGGTGAGACCGGATTGGGGAAGAAAGCGCTGATCGAGCAGGCCGGATTGCGAAAAGGCTCCTGAGCGACTTGCGGTGATGAATGTTTGGCTCAACTTTGGCAAGAGGAGTCTAACTCGAAGTTGCGGGGGTTTTCCAGTACCGCTCGATAGAACCTACACAAATCTAGACAAGCTAGATTGAAGTCTACTTCCTGCGTCAACGAGGGCATGGGAGCGGTTAACACTCTTTGCAGGCTTCCAGGCGCAAGCTGCACCCGGTATACTTTTAAGCTAGTATAAAAGCTTGATGTTCGAGATTCAGTGCGGCATTCAGATCGCGATCGTCGATGCTGATGCTGCACCCCGAGCAGTTAAACACACGTTCTTTGAGCGGCATTTCTTGAATATGTCCACAGCAAGAGCAAGTTAATGATACAAACCAGCGCTGGGCAGTTCGACTAATTATTGCTGTCTTGGGAGTTAATCCGGTTGGTAGATCTTCATAGGTTTTCAGTAGTCCTATTTTGGGTAGTTGAATCTTTCGATGGTCAATCTTGATTGTTCCTTCTAATGTGAAGCTATCTTGTTGACCTTTTCGCTATGTTTTGTCGAGTTATATACAGTATTGTCTAGTTATTTAGATGCAGTTATTAAACCCAAGAGCTGCTGAGGGGCTGATATTCATAACTTGAAAAGGGGCGAAAGTCATTATAGCATTGAGCAGTTATATTACACAGCAGGCGAAACTGGAGTGGTGTCGGCGGTAGATTGACTTGCTCTACGCGCACCTCTACTAAACTGGGATTCCTCAATAGAACTTCAAAAATCTCACTATTCAAATATCGCGGACAATACCCGACAATATGGTGGTCTTCTGTATTTAAAGTCAATGCTTTAGAATCATAATCATTTTGAAATTCGTGAGCCAACCACAACTTTTCTCCAGGTTCTAAACAGTTAATTCGCTCAATCGCACATTGTGGCAAGTAGCGCAGTCCGTGCAAGAAAAAGTGAAGGCGATACCGCCCTTCAGAATCTGGTTCAGGAATGAGAAAAACAGTTAGAGTATCTGTTTCTCGCCGCCCACCGCTGCGGGCTAGCATGGCAATTGGATCGCTTTCATCTTGAGTCAGATTTAGCCAGTGAATAAAACTTGGGTAATCGGGGCGATTTTTCGGCATCAGCCGATTAACAAATACGGAAAATAAGTAGGTTGATGTATATACTTCACCTAAGCGCGGAAACGAGGGCAAGGGTTCAAAACCGCACTTCTGTTGAGCTTCTAAAACGCCTTGCGTGTAGGTAAATTGGTAGTTCGTTCCGTCAAATGTTAGCCTGCCAATGGGAAACCAGGAACGGCTGTTTGGATCTTGCCAAGCCAAAAAAAGCGTTGAGTGTGTTTTCACGGTAGCGTTTTCCTCAAGTTAAGCAGTCTGTGTTGATTGAATTCAAGAATTTTTTGGGCAAACTCGGCTGCAATCGGTGAGATACGAGTGTTAGGAATTCGATTAAAAATATCTAGTAGATTCACCTTTGAGATACTTTCAATTCGCTCAATCCATATATGCGCTGCATTCGGATAACAACGTGCAGCGCAGTCAAATACATCAAGAGTTTTGAGGGGCTTTTTGTCATCAACGTTGCCATAAAACGCTGAGAAACATTTGTTAGCATAAGCGTCTACTGAGCGTTTGTGCCTTTGTTCATCTGAGAGGTCGCGCCCCAGACTGGAAGCATGATCGTAACTGGGTGCTAGGTGTGCTGTTTTGGATGTAGGGGACGCTAGATTTACTGTTTCAGATGCAGTGGGTGCTAGATTTACTGTTTCGGATGTAGTAGGCACTGCCTTATTTCGGACGACACCCCAGTTTTCGTGGTGGCGATCGCCATTGCCTATCCACGCATCTAACAGGAGATAGCCGACAAACACCTCTACAGCTTTTTGGATGCCACTGGGTACTGTGCAACCAATAGGTAAATTCACAGATTCATCAGAGATAATTTTCAACACTAGATCAATTGTATGTTGTGACAGGTTGTAGGTTGCAAAGGTGGGGTAATTTGGCACGATGGGAGTAAGAAGTTCGTTACCATGAACGAGGGTGCCACCGTTAGGCAAAAAGTAAGAAGAGACTACACCGAGATTCCCCTCACTCGTGGCGGCCAGTTCATAATTAGCATGAGGAATTCCCAGTAATTCGCACAATTCGGAGGCCACTTTTTCTGCCCAATCTTCGCCTAAATCAAGTCTTGCTTGTTTGTACAGGCAGCGGCCGAGTTTTGGGTGTTCAAACCAAAACTTATACTTGCTCCCCATTGCTTCCTGATTAGAGAGTTCGTAAGCTTGAGGGGTGACAATAATTATGGGGAATTCATCGGACATAAATTGGAGAACCTATTTCTTTTTAGTTAAGATCCGCTTCATTTTTCCAATCCCTCACCCACCAATGCTTCCAGTTCAGCTAACAGCTTCTCTAGTTTCTTTTGCTTTTTGGGGTCATCCCAAACCTTAGACTTTTTCACTCGCTGCAAAGCTGCATCTACGCGACTTTTAAGCGAGCGATCCGGTGCAGTCGCCTCCCCTGTATTTTGGGCTTTTAAATCGGCAATGCGCTGTTTGATTTGGGTCAGAGAGAGGTCGAGATCGCTCGCCTCCTCTAGTAATTGGGAGCGCTCTGAGCTATCCTTAACTCGGGCGATCGCTCTGGCTTTGGTATACTCAATCTGTCCTTTCCGCAGCGCTCCAATCACATCATCTGGCAGGTTCAGCAACGGGAGGCGATTGGTTCGGAAACTCTCTGGAGTGTACTTCCCGACGAGTGCAAATATATCGATTACTATTTGCCAGTCCGAGCTGTGGATAACGTTATCCACACCCGTGCGTTCCGGGTGCGCGGCCGCTCCGAGCAAAGCAATAACTGACGAAGAGGTAGAGTTTAATTTCATTGCCAGCAATTGCAAAATCCCCTCGGTTTCCTCAATCGCATTCAAATCTTCCCGCTGCAAGTTCTCCAGCAGTGCAATTTGCAGGGCCTCTGCGTCTGTCAGTTCCCGAATCACAACAGGAATCTCAGTCAAGCCTAACGACGACGCGGCTCGATAGCGCCGTTCTCCCGCTACCAATTCGTACTTGTTGCCATCTATGGGGCGTACCAGGAGCGGTTGCAGAATCCCTAGCTGCTTGACTGACTCCACCAGTTCTTGCATAGCTGTCGGCTCGAAATAGCGGCGCGGTTGCTGCGGTGGCAGGACAATTTTGTGTATTGAGACAAGGGAGGATGCGACATCTTCGCTGTCGCTGGTTCCTAACAGAGCCTCAACCCCTTTGATTTGATAAGGCTGATTGTCGCGTTTTTGATTCATCGATGTTCCCCCGTAGAGCTCCCAACCAGGGACTCACCGACACTTACAACCGCTTCCACAACCCGGACGAACGCCACCCGGATATAATAAAACTGCGCCAACTGCATCAAGAATGCGATCGAGCCGTATCATAAAACATTAAACGCCTACGGTTGGACAGACATCCCCACCGACTGTGAATTCATCCTCGACTACGAAGAAGAAGAGGAAGAAAGCGAAGGAATTAGCAAATGCCAGAAGAAAAAACCTTGGCGTTTCCCACTCGGGCCTATAACGGCATTTTCAGCGAACCTATTGGCGAACTCGCCATTACAGAAATACCCTTAAATTTGGTAGTAATCGATTTAGTTAGAGGCATACGGAGCGATGAAAACGGCGAGTGTTTCCACTCGATCGATTTTAGCAAGCAGACCGATCGAAACTTTGCCGTTATTTCTCAGTATTTTGCTTTAAAACCGCCTCAATTTCCGCCAGCTTTTGGCGCAAAACCTCCTGCAACTCCACAAGTTGGTCAACCTCAGCTTGCTCCAACACTTGAGGTGAGAGCTTTTTCAAATTCCCGGCTGCCAACTTAACCTGCTTGAATTGGCGGGCTGCCCCTGGGAAATCATCCAGATTAGAATTGATAATTTCTTGCACCAATTTACGAGTTTGAGTCACCGACAATTTCTCGGCAATAACTCGATCGGTTGCTTGAACTCTAATCGGCTGCGCTTCTTCCTCTGGCAAGACTAAATTTTTCGCAGAGAGTTTAGACAGAGCCATTGCATGAACCCCTTTAAGTCCTAATTGCCTGATAGCAGTCTTAAGGTCATCAGCCAAAGACAGCATCGGGAAAATGTTGGCATCGATAGAAGCGGGATTGAGCTGCAAATCCAACAGTGTCTGCAAAACGGCCAACTCTTGTTCATCCAAACCCAAAGCGGCCAAACCCTGTTGCTGCTCGTCAGGTGCCACCGTCACCAACTCGGAAACCAAGTTCATCCGTTTTTGCGCGTTCAAGCGTCGCACCACTGTCGAGAGAATGCGGGGGATAGTTGCAGCTTCCAAACCCGTATTTTCAGACAACTCCCGCACAATAGCTTCTGCTTTATCGAGGGGATTGAGATCTTCCCGGTGCAGGGAAGTCAGCAGTGCTTTGCGGTGCAAAGCCGCGGGTTCTGGAACGATCACAGCTTGTAAAGTTTCCCAGCCCAGATTTTTAGCGCTGCGCCAGCGCCGCTCTCCATCGAATATCACCAAATCCCCCCGTTGAATTAAGATAATGGGTTGCAGTTGTCCGTCACTAGCGAGGGAACGGGACATGGACTCGATACTTTCTGGCAAAAAAGTCTGTCTGGGTTGCTCTGGATTGGGCACAATTTGATCGAGCGAAATGGAGAGGATACCGCTTGCTGACTCTAATTGTTCTCGCAGGGCAGTCAATTGAGATTCCAATTCCGTTGAACCCGATTTTCGCAGTTCTTCAATTTCTGCTTTGAGTTCTTGAATCTCGGATTCAGCTTCAGAGAGGTGCATTGACTGCTTGGCGGATGAAAAATAATTTCCCAAGTCGGGAGCTTTACGGGTGGCCATAGCGATTTTAGATTTTAAATTGGGGATTGGAAGAAGTCAGTTCAGGGCTATAAGCCAAAAACGAAGGATTCGTTTTCGCTAAGCAAGTTGTGATTGTGAATCAACACTATTTCTTTTTTTTTCCTTTTTTGGCAATAGCCGGAGCAACTCCATTTCCCATTAAAGTAGCCAGGTGCTTAACAATTTCTTTGAAGTCGCCTAAAGCTGGGTGAAGCGGGCGATAAAGGTGTAATGGCAACCCTTGACCGCTGGCATTGACAAATTCTGCACTGTCCCGAATAGGTGGAAAAACGCGGATATTCATCTGCTCTAGCTGGGCTGGCAAGGACTCTAAAAGTTGTCGGTGGACGGCTCGTTTCGTATCGTATTGGTTGGGTACAAACCCTAAGATTTCTGGTTGCGGCTTGAGGCGTAATTGTTTGCAATGGTGGTAGTACCACTCCAGCAGGTGAGCTGCTCCTTGAATTGATTTTGGTTCGAGCTGTACGGGCACTATTATATGAGTGCAAGCAGTTAGTGCCATCAAGGGCAAGGGGCCGAGGGTAGCGGGGCAGTCGAAGATAATTAGGTCGTGATCCATTGGATAGTCGCTCAGGCAATCGCCTAGAAGATAAGCGCCACGCTTGTGCAGAACTAACTCGTCTGCTGTTTGCGTCAGCGTCATTCCGCCTTGACAAACGGTTATATTATTGGTGTGGGAACTCCAGCTAGGAGTAAGAGGCCAAGAGCCATTGAAGCTTTCTCGCATTATGGCGGACAGTGTGTGTTCTGGCTCTGGCGGATTTAGACCGCAAAAAAGGGTCAGGGAGCCTTGGGGGTCGAGATCCATAATGGCTACTTTTAAACCCCTTAACCCCAGTTCGTAGGCGAGGTGAACTGAAAGTGTGGTTTTGCCAGTGCCGCCAGCATTGCTGATGACTGCTAGTCGAATTTGCATGGTTTTGAATTAAGTAGATGATTTAAGTATGATATATCGAGAGCAGGCATCACATATCGATATATGAGAGCCTCGTGGTAAACTACCGTTGGCCCCCGTTGAAACAGCAAGTTAATATTTAGTCGAGCGAGCAGAATCTCGTCAAGTTTAGTACCAGACAAGACAGTTGAAAAGGATGTGAGTTCGATCGCTCGATTGAAACGAACTTCATATATCAATATCTGAGCTACGTTATAACCGCCGAGTTAACTTTGAAAACCATCTTGGGATGATGCTTGTACAATCTACCGAAATGCACTCAAACTTCATATATCAATATCTGAGCTAAGCGAGCACGATCCAACTTTCTGGGAAGAGATGCTAGCAGATGCCAGAACCGTTTCGCAGTGGGCAAGCAGCTATTGGTTTGAAAGCTTTACACGCTGTTCCAATTTTTGTCGAAGGTCAATTTTGGGGGATGGTGGCTTTTGACGACTGCCGGAAAGCAAAGCATCAAGGTTTGGCTGAACTGGCGATGCGTGAAAACGGCGACTGTTTGTATTGGTAGTGTTATTGAACGCGATCGTACCCAAGCAGCAATCCGGGAGTGCCTAACAAGAACGAGTCGCCGAACAAGAAGCGCAAAACCGTTTATTGGAGAATCGCGATCGCCGAACAAGAAGCTACGGCAAAAGCTGTCAACGCCTCACTAACTTTGGAAAACTTCGATGAAGCGGTCAACACCACCCTGCAATTTCTTGGGGAAGGATCGGGTTGCGATCTGATTAATATTCTAGAAAATTTCTTCGATATCACCCAACAGCTAAAGCTGGATTTTTCAAGTCTGCATCTATCTTTACGACTCTCCGCTCACTTGCTGCTTCGATCCGCAGCAGCAAGTGAGCGGATTGAGTTTGGGTGGAATGTGGCAGCGGACAGAGTAGATTGGCGCTCAGTTGGAGATTCAGAGCGAACTGGGAGGGGGAACAAAGGTTATTATTGTTGTATCTGTTAGGATTATCCCAATTTAGTAAAAACAGGAGTGCGAGCCGGAGTTCTCTTTCGCGAGATAGAAATGCAAGCGAGCAGGATGCTTGCACTCCTAAAAAACGCTCTTAGGTTAAAACACTGACTGAGAAAATTCAGGTAAATGGCAATGTGTTTATCTAAATCTAAGTATAAAGTTAGAACGACGGAGTGAAAGGTGGAACTATGTCTTATAGCGAATTTTCCCTAGATGATATTAAAAATAAACTCGGATTGACAATTCGAGAAGTCTCTGAAGTTATTACGGCTGTAGAACCGATCGAACCCAGTCAGCTTTTAAAGGAAACCTTAGCAGAAAATATTCCCTTAGCCTTGGGAATCGACACGGAAAAAGCGCGCTCTGAGATGATTGTCGCTCCGGTATTGATTGAACTCCGCAGGCGCTGCGATCGTCAAATCAGCCTCTTTTCCGGTACGGAATTCAATATCGATCGAGTCAAAGGACTCAACGGTGTCTGTGACTTTATGATTAGCCATTCACCAGAACAATTATCTTTAAACGCCCCTGTGTTTACACTTGTCGAAGCCAAGAATGACAATATCAAATCTGGAATTGCCCAGTGCATTGCTGAAATGTTGGCAGCCCAGATGTTTAATCTTCAAAAAAACAACAGTATTTCTTGTGTTTATGGTGCCGTTACAACCGGCAGTATTTGGAAGTTTATGAAACTCGAAAAAAGTACGGTTTATATTGAAACAACAGAGCATTTTATTGAAAATATTCAACTCATTCTAGGTATTTTAATGCAAATTGTTCAGTTGACTCGCCCCACCCTTCCGTGTCTATAAACTCCAGAAATTTTACAGTCTATTCTCAATGAGTGAGCTCGGATTCGTGATTGACTCTAACGTGCTGGTCAGTGCAGCACTATTCAAACGTTCGATCGATCGGTTCTGAAACTAACCCACATCTATCAATTTGACAGTCGGTTCTACGCAACCAGTCAAGCCTTTGACCAAGTGCGTAGTTAAAATGTCGGCGCAGCATCTCTAACCAAGTTTCCATAATGGCGATTTGCTCAGTGGATGGCTTAATTCTGTAGATGTGGGTTAGTGACAGTAGTATCTTAGCTTAGTAGCGCGCTACTCTGATACGCGCGATCGTAGACTAACGAACTTCATATATCGATATCTGAGGTACGGGTTCTAAACAGGGAGTTAACTTTGAGAACTGTCTTGGGATTTGGCGATCGTACAATCTGCCGAAAAGCACTTCAGAGTCAAATCGCTGATAATATCTAAGCTCATATTGTCAACTAATTTAGTCAGAGCCAGAGCAATTTGCTTCTGCGACAGCGGAATTCGCTCAATCAACAGCCTTACCGCTTGCTCGTCTCCACAAGCGGCTGCTTTATAAAGCTTCTTAATCGACTTCCTCGGCAACACAGACAGCGACTCAGAAGTCAGTTGCATAACAGGCTCATCCTGTTCGGACTTCCTCGGCGACTCCTCTTCATAGATATAGCGAACACCCAAATGAAGCGCCATCTTCTCAAAAATTACTGTTTCTCGGAACGGTTTGGCAACAAAATCATCAAAGCCATTCGACAAGGCAAGTTCCTGGGTTTTAACAAAAGCATTAGCGCTCAAAGCAATAATCTTAGTCTTAGAACCGTCAGGCAGAGCTCGAATTTGTTGAACAGCTTTAAAACCGTCTAAAACAGGCATCCTCAAATCCATCCAAATTAAATGCGGCTTGTACTTTCGCCACAACTTAACAGCCTCAATTCCGTTATTCGCAAACCACACAACAAAACCAGCCGACTTCAATATCTGAGTTAACAGCAACCGATTTGCCGACTCATCGTCCGCTACCAAAATGCGATATATTTGTTGGTTCGATGCCAACCCCTTCACTCGTTTTTGCGGCAGTCTGTCATAAACTTCGCTCTCAGTAGCATGACTGACTTTAACGTAAAAACTAAAAACCGTTCCTTTCCCCACAGAACTTTTGACCTTAATCTCGCCACCCATCAGCTTGACGAAAGAGTTACTGATTGGCAATCCCAAGCCCGTTCCCGTTTGCGATTTCCGGCCAGCTTCAGTTTGCACGAACGGCTTGAACAAACGGCTAACCTCGTCAGGAGCAATGCCTGGGCCTGTATCCTTCACAGAGAACAGAAGAAAGAACTTGGATAGCGGTTTTTTTGCCAGAGGCTGAAGGCATTTTACAGTCAGCTTCACCCTACCCGTCTCAGTAAATTTAACAGCATTACCCAACAGATTAATCAAAACTTGGCGCAGCTTGCTTTCATCAGTTCGGACGTATTGCGGTACATCTGAACTGCGTTCAAAAACAAGCTGCAATCCCGATGACTGAGCTTTGAGTTGGAACATCCCTTCGATGTCATCAAGCAAACCGTACAAATCAAAAGCATTTGATTCGAGGGTAATTTGACCAGCTTCAATCTTAGACAGCGACAAAACATCATTGATTAATTTCAACAAATGCTCGCCGCTGCGATTGATAATATCTAAACTCGACTGCTGTTCCGGTGCAGTTTTTTTAGAGTTCACAAGCAAGTGAGCAAAACCGATAATCGCATTCAGAGGCGTTCTCAGTTCGTGGCTCATATTAGCCAGAAAGGTACTTTTAGCGCGATTGGCACTTTCGGCTGCAATTTTAGCTTGTTTTAGTTCCTTTGTTTTCAGTGCAACTTGCCGCTTTAAATCGCCGGAATATTCTTCTAGCCGCTGGCGAGATGCTTTTAACTGGGAATTCATGCGCTTGAAAGCACAAGCTAGGGCTTCGAGTTCGGCAACGCCGCTACCTGAAACTGTTGAGTCGAAGTCGCCGCCAGCTATCGCCTCTGTTGCCGAAATTAACCGCAGCAGCCGCTGTTCTATTCTTAGGGAAATGGACAGCAAAAGGCAGATAGAAAGAATCAAAGCCAGCAGTACGAGCAAAATAGTGTTGCGAGTATTGGCCTGAACTTTGTCCGTAAAATCGGTTTCAGGGACAACTGCTACAATCAGCCAGTTTAAGCTTGAAGAGTTTTCAAAAGGTCTGACTTGCAGTAAGTATCTAGAGTTGCTGGCGGTAAAGTTAAGATTTTGGCTGCTGTTAATAGCAGCGAGGCTGCCATAATGTTTAAGCAAATACTCTGTGGAAAGCTGGATTACTTGTTGTTGCAGAGCTTGGGTGCGAATTCGCTGCTGGGAGTCAACAGAAATAGACGGTTTTGGTTCAGTTACCTCGTTCCAAGCAACAGAGCGTCCCTCTCGGTCTAAGATAAAGACTTGACAGTTAGGGCTGATGTGGAAATCGCGCAAGTTGAATGTTGAGGTTGGGGTGGGAAAAGCAGAATTTGTTTTTTGTTGACGGAATATTGTTTTTGGAGAGTCGGACCCATTTCTTTCCCCATTTGATTTGATTGTGACTCCGGCTGTTTGACTTGGGGGAAGTTGGTTTACCGAACCAGTTTGCATTTTTTTATAAGTCCCTTCTCCTTTCCCAACCCCAACCCCTTCTTTTAAGTAGTTGTCAAGGCGGTCAGAGATGCGGCTCGTTGCTTCTCCCAATAGCTGTGCAACTAAGTCATTCATTGTCTGCCGCCCTGTTTGAAAAGAAAGCCATCCCGTCAGACATAGTAAAGTCGAAATCAGGAGAGCGTTGGGGACTGTAAGCACAACGCGCAGCGGGAGGGCAGACTTTTTTTGAACTGAGCTTTTTGGGCGGAACATTGGTTAAAAAAAAGGAGTGGGAAATGAGGAAAAAAACGTTCTTCTTCAGAGGGGAGTAACACCAGAAGTAGAAGAGTTCTCCTCTTCTCACTCACCAAATAGCATGGGTTTGAAGCCCCTGCCTTTAGGCAGATTGTGATAAGAACGGAGTTTAAATCTCTGTTTTTATCACTTCGCTGTCAACTGTCAACTGTCAACTGTCAACTGTTTAACATCCCCGCTCGGTCTCGTTATGCTGTTTGACTAATTCCTATTAATAGTGCAGCCTCAAACCAATCTGAATCAGTCAAAAGCCATAAGTTCTCAGAGCGAGCGGTTAGCGACACTGGCTCCCGCCTGACTCAGCTTGGCAGTATTGAGGAGAGGATTTGCATCTCAACTAACCCAAGTTGCGTGCTTAAAACCGCTCTAGACTGGTAATGGGTAATGGGTAATTGGAACAATTTGAGATTTGAGATTTGAGATTTTAAATTGATGGATTGCCGTTGATCCCGCTCTGTGGTTGACCCCGGAACGAATGCACTTGCCTAACTCTGTCTAATATTGGTTAGATATGAGTAGGTTTGTGTGAGCGGTAGTTTGATTCAAAAGCTATTTTGGCTAGCTCGACAATCACAGACAAGTCTACTCCGGCTCGTGCAGCAGCATCGGCCGCCGATAGATTCTGATTTTTTACTAACGCTAAAAATTGTCGCACGCTGTAGACTACTGGGTCGTTGGCTGCTGTGTAGCCTTTCTGAATGGCAATTAGCAATCCTTTTTCGACATCTGATGCTGTGGGTGCACGACCTCTATCAACGTTCAAAGTCGGCTCCATTCTAGGGTTTAGGGGAGCGATGCGAATTCCTAAGTGTTCTGGTTCTTTGTTGGTAGGAACGATGTTGAAGTTGTAAAGTCGCTGTTTCCCTTTTGAATCTACAGTTTTGATTGAAAGGTTAGTGATGGTAGCTGTGGTAGCTCCCGGAAAATTGAGCGCTTGAATGGGACGCAAGAAAACAGTTTTGGCTTTGCCACTTGCCAACTGTGCGTCGGTGCTGAAAACTATTTTTGAGGGGTCGGCAATTAAAACGTAGGCGAGAGCTTCGTCGGTTGAGCTGAAGTCGATCGCACTTGCGCGACCGGGATAGACTAAAATATCGATCGCACTATTGACGGCAATATCTCGACCCACAGTTTGATAGCCTGTTGCTCTTGATTGAGCAAAAGCACAGTCGGGGTAGCTTGCAGTAGCGAACACTGCTGCAAGGATTGACAAACTGAGAGTTTTAATTCTTGGGAAAAGCATTGTAGCATTCATAATTGTTATCGGCAGATATTGACAAAGCTATTCAATTTTGGTTGCACCGGAATGATGGGAATGGGGAATGGGGAGTTGGGAATGATGGAGAATCATTGACCTCAACTTTAGAATTCCGATGGTAACGGATTTGATATCGTGCATTGATTACACTCCTGAGCGGGCTGAGTAAAACCACCCACTCCCTACTCCCTACTCCCCACTCCCCACTCCCCACTCCCCCGCTCACGACGGCTCCGTTATCGGTAAATGTTGAGAAAGCTGTTAACAGTAATAGAAACCGGGGTTCCCTTGTTAACCACAGCTACATTGGGGCGGTTTAAAAGTTCTTCAGTTGCTCTATCTGAGCGGCTTTCCATCCGTTTTGCTAGGGGGCTGAAGAAGCCATCGAGGACGGCTGACCAAATTTGGGGGTCTCGACTTTCAACGGTGGTTGTACTGCGGACATACCTACCGCTAATACTGCTAGAGCTCCTGACTTTAGGCTCTGCGAACACTTGACCGACTCGTCCAACTCCCGACAGCACTGCGGTGAGGATATCCTGTCCGGCAATATCGTTCCCTGGGTCGAAGTAGCCTGAAGCAATCAACGGCCCTCCGCCCTCTCCTGCAATCAAAATTGCGCCTTCTGGAATGGGCTGCTGTTTAATCTGACCGTTTCTATCAGAGTAGACGAGTGCCACAGCAGTAGCTTGTACCATGCGATTGGTTTTGCTGACGGTGTTGGCTTTGGCAATGACAACCGTGCCCGCAGGAAAAGCAATAAAGCCGTTAGTTGCCGTTACGTTGTCTGTGAGGGTGACGGCAAATTTGTCTCCCTGCTGTTTGTTTGAGCTTTCATCCCACAGCAGGGGAATCGAAACTACGCCGTTGGCTGTGGTGCCCAGGGGAACCTGAGCTGTTTGGGAGGTTGAGCCCGTTTGGGGCGTGCGGTTGAGAATGCCTTTTACCCCTGGAGAGTTGACTTGTTCCAGAGTTGGGGAATTTGTTAAGGCTTCTGCTTCTGGAGCAGTTTCTGGGGAAAGGGTTTGAAATTCTGTATCAGGCAAGGATGTTCGGCTCGCGCTCAGTCGAGCCGCAGTCTCGATTGGGCTATCGGTAGAATCGGAACTTGTTTGGGGAGAAAGGGCAGCCGGAGTTAATTGGTTAGTCGAGTTTTGGGAGTTGTCGGTGGTTTCGAGGCTGTCCTCTGCTGGGGGAAACTCCGGGTGTAGCCTTTCCCCGGTGGCGTTATTTGGGCGGTTATAAAATTCTTGTGGGATTTGTTCCAAAGAAACGTATGAGGGTTGCAACTTTTGGTTGCCGATATTGACTGTTAGGAATTCACTTGTTGGAGTTGGGTTCGTACTAGCGGCGGCGGTAGCACTTGTTGTCGCTGGAGTGCTTGGTGTTGCACTCACGGCATTCGCTATTCGGTTAGGGTCAAAATTTCCCCTAATTTGTCCGAGTTGGGCGAGTTGGTTCCACCGCTCAAACGGGTCGATTTTTTCTTCTGTTGGAGTTGGAATTAAAGGTGGGGGTAGTAACGGTTTGGGTATGGGGGCCGGTGCGGGTGTTCTTGAGGGTACTCTTTGAGGTATGGGTGCGGGTAGTGTTACCGTCCGCACTACTGTTCTGGGTACGGGTAGGGGTTCGCGTAGAGGAGTAGGTAGCGGTGCAGCGCTCCGGGTAGCGACTAGACGCGGAGTTCGAGGAGTTCGCGGGGTTCTTGACGGTTTGGGCGACGGTTCTGTTTTGGGTTTTGCGGTTTTTTGCGGTTTTTCGGCTAACAGTTTTTGTTGGTCTTGGTAAGCTAATTTAGCCAGCAACTCCGGTTTTTCATCTTTAATGGTGGGAGAAGAGCTTTCTTTTGGTGTTGATTGTGCGATAGCTTCGCGAGGTGATTTAGGCTTGATAAATTGCCAAATCAGCAGTCCTAGCAATAGTATTCCACCAGTCAATAGCAGTATTGTCACTGCTCTAGGAACGCCTCTTTCGGAAACAGGCGGCGGCAGTGGTCTTTCCTCATCTTGAGCGAGTTGATATTGAGTTTCAAGTGTTAGGGGTGCATTGGGGTCGAAATTAGCAATGAAGTTTTCATCAATATCATCGTCAGAAGGGGAAGGGTTTGGAGAAGGGGAAATAGGGGAATTGATGTTATCGTCATCATTATTAGGGGTATATTCACTTGATGCAGTTGTATGATTCATATTGGCTGTAGTGGTACTATTATCAGGAGTGGCATTAATTGGATTTTCGGTTAATCCATTTCTTTTGTTAGTCATGGCTTTAGAGTTGAATGTGTTGTGTTTAACTGTACATAAAAAAGCAAAGAGAGAAGACTTCAAGCAAAGGGATGAAACATACTAAGTGTTTAAATTATTTAGTTGTTACGGTAGGTTTTTAAATTTACCCACTTGCCGGTTCGTCCTCTTTCCATGTCTCTTTCCTCTTCTATGGTTTGAATTCGACAATTCGGGAAATTTCTAATCCGGCTGCTCTCAAAGAGTGAATAGTCTTCTCTAATTCATTAGCGTTTTCTTTGAGAGGGGATTTGGGAATTTCTACGGCTTTGACGGTGAAAGTTCGATTAAACTGTTCTCGGCTTTCTCCAATGCCTTGCTCTAGCACTACGCGAGTAGCAATTACATCTATTTCCCAAACTCCTCTTTTTATTTCTCTGGGTTCTGAGATGTGAGAGATATAGACTCCCGAGCGGGTTTTTCCTGAATAGATGGTGTTGGGAACGAGTTTGGCGAGTTCGACAAGGGAAGCTTTACCAAACTCTGATTCCATCATCAAGGAACCCATCCAAGCAGTTGTAGGAACTTTGGCACTGCCTTTAACTTTAATGCCGGGGTCGGGGTCATTTGTGCCGGGAATTTTGCCTGACCAAGCCCAGGTTAAATTTACCCAACTGGATACGAAAGTTTGGATGATTTTCGGCTCTCTGTACAGTTCATCTTGTTCTGCAATTCGGGCTGCGGTTCCGTCTTTTAACTGGACAAAGGTAACTTTTCTTTGAGATAAGGCTCTCAAACTGACTGTATTCACTAAAACAGCAATTGTCAGGAGGAAAACAAAGCTTGTTAGCAGGACAAAGCACAAGGCTAAGGTGTTTTTAGATTCAGGGAGTAAGGGTTGTGATTGTGGAAATTTCATAGTTTTATGGGAAGGGGAAGGGGAAGGGGAAGGGGAAGGTTAAGAGAAGGGGAGGGGGAAGGGGAAGGGGAAGGAGAGGGAGAGAGGGGAGGGAAAACAGGGGAGGGGGAAGGAAAAACTAGGTTATTATTAGCTTTACTTGCTACTAATTAGTGCTAGTTTCGGAGTTGAGTAAGGGGAAGGAAAAACAGAGGAGATTATTAGCTATCAGTATTCAGTTTATTTATCTTTCCTTCCCCTTCCCCTTCCCCCCTCCCCTTATTAAGTACGAGATGCTAATTTTCTAGCAGCAGACAAAAGAAGGCGAAGGCACTCGTCAATTTCTTGGCAGAGGACATCACTATCTTGTTGATTGATATAGCCAAGCTCAGTGGCTATCCATACATGGGTATCAACTTCTCGCAATGAGCCTTCAGCTATGTGTAAAAATCGGACATAATCAGTTGTTGTATTGCGTCCATAGCCTTCAGCAATGTTGGCAGGTACAGAAACCGCAGCTCGACGAAGCTGATTAGTAAGACCATACAGTTCCTCCTTGGGAAATTTTTTGGTAATCTCGTAACACTTCACAGCTAACTTGGCTGTTCTTTGCCAAATAAATTGTTCGCGATGTGATGACATAATTAATCTCCTTAAATTAAAGGGTAGAGAGTTGAGGAATCAAAGGCTAGAAGTTTTTACAAATTTTATGATAATCTAAGCCCAGAAAAATCTATCACAATTTCCTTCCCCTTCCCCTTCCCCTTCCCCTTCCCCTTCCCCTTCCCCTAGATCAGTTTTCCAGCAATAACGCCGATCGCGTTACTGGCAATATCTGTAAGTTGTTTGGTGCTATTGGCGATCGCACTGTACAAAGCAGTTCCTCCACCCTTGGCTATTAACACGGCAAGAATGGGAGAAAACACAGCTAAAAAGAATAAAAAGGCGATATCTGTAACTAACTCTGCATCGGACTTGACAATCACTACAGCGACTAATCCAACGACGATGTTGTACCCCAATTGCACTCCAAATAATGACATAAATCCTATTAGCCAAGCCCAGATTGGTTTTCCTTGCAGCGGCAATAGCGACAAGCCCATTGCAATCGGTCCGAATAGAGCTGTTAGCAACAATGCTGCTTCTAAAATGTTGACAAATGCCCACTGTACCGATCTAAGAATTAAGCGAATGATGGGCAAGACAGTAGACCTAAAAACTTGCCCTGCAAAATCGCCATTTCCTATATCCTGAAGATTGGCAACATTGCCTAAGTTTTCGACAAATCGCTGCAAGCTTTTGAGAGGTCCTCCATTTTGCTGTTCGGCTGCCTGGAGGATTTGTTGAGCTGGCTGTTTTTTGCTGTTCCAACATTCCACTAAAGCTGATCCAACTTTGCCCTGACATTCGCTGTAGAGTTTTTCAATCTCTTCTTTGCCAGCACTGGTAAGGTTAACGTCGCTCAGGGCAGTTCTGAAGGTCATTTCTCCGACTTGAATCTTCATAATTTCTTGCACTTGAGTGCTGCCTACAGCTTTGATGAATTTGATGCTCTCAGCTAAGACTTTACCGTTGTTGCTGAGAAATACTACAATTACGAGTGGCCAGATAAACATGGCTACTAGCTCTGACCAAGACTGTTTTTCGATGATTTCTTTGCCACTGGTGACAGCGAGGTAAGTAACAGATATTCCCGCCAGAATTAGTCCGAGCTTAACTAAGGCAATCCAGAGAGAGGATTCTTGAGTGTTGAAGGTGTTAAACCAAACTAAATTCCACGATTCGACGGTTTTTTGAGAGACTTCTATGGCATCAGATAGAGTGTCCAGGGCTTGTCCTGCTGTGCTAGTTTGGGCGATTAGTTGTGTCAGCATCGCGGTGTCTCCTTGTTGTGATTTCAGTCTTCGCTTGCCCCCAGGGTGATGCCTCCCGGCATTTGAAACAGTCCGGCTTGAGTAGAAGAAGCGGTAGCAGCCGCAGCATCCTGCCGTCTCTGGGCTGTGTTAATTTCGTTGAGTTCTTCAGCTTGTTGAGCGTTGAGAATGTTGGCAAAACTGCGATCAATTTGAGCTTGCTGGCCCTGCATGACTAAGGCACTTTGATTTTCTGCTGATAAGGCTGCTTGCTTAGCTGCGATCGCACTTTGTTGAGATATGTTTCTCATAATGTTCTGGGTGACATCTTGACCTTCGGAATCAGCACCCAATTCCATTGAATTTTGGCTCTCGCGATTAGTTTGCTCTACGTTTTGCTGGACAATTTCTTTCATCTGAGCTTGTTTTTGTTGAGCCTCTTTACTGAGAGTGGCTTTATTGGCTTCACTGACAGCACTTTCTCTTTCTGCGAGTTCTGCGGTATTCTCTTTGAGGCTGTAAGAATCTTGCGGTCTCTTCTCTAAAGCAGCAGATAGTTTTGTCCCTTCGCTTTCGGAGGTGTTGCCGTCCATTATGCTTTTAACTGCTTCTTTTAGGTCTGGAACTTTCAATTCTCCTAGGAATGAAGAGAGGGTTGACTCTATTTCACTGCTAAATTTTTCGACTTTATTTAACAAATTGTCCCAGATGCCTGAGATGCTGTCGGAGATGGTGGAGATGGTATCTGAAATTTCGCCTGTTATGTCGCTAATTGTGTTTTCTATACCTCCTATTTCTTTCGGGTTGCTCAAGAAGTTATTAGCTGATTGTTGGATTTGGCTTTCTATTTGTTGATTGGGAATTGTGAAGCTGGAGCGGTTGAAAGTGCTGCTGTTAGGATTGCTTAAGCTTGGAAGCTGTGTAGCAGTCGGATTGCTGTCAGAGGTTTGAGCTTTTGCTTCAACAGAATTTAGTATTAAGCTCAGCCAAATTGCAGGAATGCCGAGGGCAAGTTTGACAATAAATTTCGGTGATTTCATCGGTTTTTCTCCGTTATGCTTGCAGTGATTTGAGCAAAAATTGTCATCACTTTAATTCAACCAATTCCTACATAATTTATATGGCAAAAATCAACTTACTTCTCAATCCCCCAAACGTTCTAGCTAGCCATGAGGTCTTGATGGGATTTGTGTTCCTTGATATCGGTGACTGCATTCTTGCCAATATTGGCTAATGAACGTCCTTCTTTAACGGCTTGTACATATTCAGAGGCAAATTGTTTTAGTGCTAGCAATTGCCCTTTTAGCGTATTGGGATATTGAGCCATAACTCGCGCACGAGCCATCAATTCAGCTTGATTGTTAGCCACACTTGCTAATATCATTTCGCCTGGATAGTATCGGCTTTGCCAGAAACGACCTCCTTTTTCAATTAGCCAATTTGAATAAAGGTCGGCAGCTCTGGGAAGGAAAGCTTCTGTGGCATTTTGGCTAATAATTTCAGCCGGATATCCCAAATTTTTGATCCAAGAAGTGGCTCCGTTTGATGTCAATCTTCCGGTAATTCGATACACCATGTTTTGCATAATCATAGTTCCCGCACTACAGTCGCAAATACTGTCGATATCTTGGGATAGCAAGAGCACTGAAATGCCATTCTTTCTACCCACTGCACAGAGTTCGCCTACTACTTCAGCAAATCCGTCTTTCTTAAACAAAATCGAAAGTTCGTCTCCGATAAATAGGCTTTTAGGGTGAGAAAGTGCGTTGCGGATGCAAGCAGCATGGGCGTTAATTGCCATCAAGTATTGGTCTTGTTCGTTGCCCAGGCCGCTAAGGGCAAAAAACTTAACAGCGGGTTCGGGTGAAAATGTACTGGGTCTGCCAATGGCTTTCCCTAAAGGTGAGGCGAGTAAAGCCTTCGATTGAGTGATAATTTGGTTGATGGCAATGCGGTCTAAGTCGGTAAAGTTTTGCAGATTGAGTTGCTCTTTTGTGCAGAACTTTAGGAGGTTTGTAAGGGTTGGCATTTCTTGCCATTCGGGAGATTTCCAGCCTTTTTCAAAGGCAGTATTGTAGCGTTCGATAATTTCTGGGTCTTCCAAAAACTTTTTCAGAGTGAGGAGCAAAATGGCATCGACTCGCTGCGCTAGTTTGGGGTCGTGGACTTTGCCCATGCTGATAATAGTTAGCGCTTTTCTGATAAACTCTTTCCATTGGTCTAATCGGCGCGATCGCTCTTCTCTGTCAAAACGCCTCAAATCGGGTATTTCGAGTAGATTCGAGCTGCCAGAGGTGATGTCGTAGTACGCACCGTCGTCGCCTAACAGTTTCACTGCTGTCTCAAAGGTGCTGCCGCTTCCTGCTGAGATGTCCATACCCACTACTGGGATATTAGCGGCTAAAGCATCGACCGCAAATCGCCATCCTACAACGCTTTTACCGCAACCGGATTCACCTGTTATAACGGCGCGGCTGGTTTGGTTGTGCATGAGGTCAACGTACACGGGTTTGCCGCCTTTGGTGATGAATTCAACTCCTTTTGAGTCGATATCTCTAACAGCAGTTAAGGGCAAAATACCGGGGACAGTTTCGGTGTCTAAGGTGAGGCGGCGTTCGTTAATTAGCGAACTGCTGTGCAACAGCCAGCTTACAGTAATGGGCAAAGTTTCTAGCCACAGTTGCCAAGCAATGTTGCGCTCTCTTAATACCTTGGCAGAGCCGAAGCTGTGGGAGAGCATTTGGCAAGCGTGTGTTAGTTGCTCCGGCGTTGGTCGGTAGACTAAGAAGGTGACAGCAGCGTGAATTGCTCTTGCACCTTTGTACATTTTTTTCTGGGCTTCAAAGGATTCTTCCTGTTTGACTTCTGCTCCTACATCGCGACCTTGACCTTTTTCTAAAGCGCGTTTTTTGGCACTTTTAGATTGTTTAGCTTGCCTTGCTAAGTTGTCTTGAATAATAAAGTTGGGAGCGGCGCTAATTTCGACAACGGCTTCAGTGTCGCGGACGTAGCTGTTACTCATAATTTTCCAGAGCCATTGCAGTTGCTCTCTGGTATTGAGCCAGCCGCCGGGGCCCTCTTCCATTGTTAGCACGCCGCATTCTGCGTTTCTGCCGGGGAGCAAAATGCGTGAGCTAGCTTTTCTGTGTTCCGGGCAGCTCGAACGGCCGCTCATACCTTCAATTAAAATGGTGCAGGCGTGTTTGTGACTGTTGATGGTTTCGGTTAGTTTGTAGTCCGACGCGGTTTCTTTTAAGGTGAGAAGTTGGGGGATAGGGGGTACGGGTGCGCTGTTGAATTTTTGCCACAGCCACCCCCACAGTGTTTTGGCATTCATGGGTTGAATTTCCAGTCCGATTTTGGTGTTTAGCAAGAGTTCCCACCGGATGTAGCCTTGCTCGAAAGCGTCGAGCAGCAGTTGTTTGTAAAAGCGTTCAGAGTAGATGCGTTGGTTGCCTGTAAATTGTGCAGCAATGCTGTTGGCTGTGTTGATAATTCCATTGATGAATTTACTCAGAGGGTCATTGGATTTGGAGCCAGATTGAGCGTCGAATGTCCAAGTGCAGAAAATAGTTTGGTTCCACATTTGTCTGGAGCCTGCTAAGTTTAGTTCTTGAATGCGTTTCTGTTCGTTCCTAACGAGTACAGAAATGGGTTTGAGGTGACAGTTGTCAGCCAATTCAGTTAACTGTTGCTGACGAAGGCAATCGCTGCTGTAGCAGCCGGTGTGAAAGGTCATTTTTTCGCCTAGGGGAATGTCTTTTAGTCCCTCTTCTAAAGCGGTAGCTGCGTTGTTTACTTCATGGCGGTACAGGATGTTGTGAAAGCCAGCCGTCTCGAATCCGAATACAATTTGGTATTGGCTGCCTTCATTCAGTAAGTAACCAGAAACTTCTCGACCATCCTTTTTGATAGTGACTAAACACAGGAGGTTTTGGTAGTTTTGGAAGGGCATAAGTCGGCTGTTACCTCCTTGTTGATTGGGAGCAAGTTTGGGTTTAAGTTTGACTCGGACTTGTGAATCGCTGATTCGGTGGCGAATCGGGTTTGGTCGGTGTTGGGGAAGGGGAGAAAGGTATAAAAGATTGCCGTTGTACCACTCGTTCCCCGGCGGAGGTCTAAACCTGTCTACAAAAAGGTGAGGTTTGTTACCTGTCAGGAGCCACCAGCTTACAATTAGCCAGAAAGTAGTGGTGAAAAACCAAGGCATTCCTAAGCTGAGTAAGCCGTTGGTGAGGATGTAGGAAATTACGGTGATTAGCATCCACGGAATTAGCTGTTCCGATGGAATAATACCGATGCTGGCTTGTTTGCCAATAATTTTGTTGACTGAAATAAAGTCTTTATCTGGGTCTTTAAGCATGGTAATAGGGGAGGGGAGAGTGGGGGAGAGGGAGAGGGGGTGATTGGGAGAGGGGATAATAGAAAGTGGAGTTAAGAAATTAGAGTTTGAAATGAACAGAAAACCAATTCAATCCCACCGAAATTTAGAAGTGTATCAACTTGCATTAGATGTGGCTATGCAGATTTTTGAACTCTCTAAAAAGTTTCCTGTTGAGAAACGATATTCATTGACCGATCAAATTCGTCGGTCTTCGCGTTCTGTTTGTGCCAATTTGTCTGAGGCATGGCGTAAACGGCGTTATGAAGGAGCTTTGTATCCAAATTAAGTGATTCTGAAGCTGAAGCTGATGTTGAAGCCCTCTAGTTTTTATCGGGTTGTTGCAAGTTTTCAAACTTCTCCCCCTCTCCTCCTCTCCCCCTCTCCCACTCTTCCCTAAGCTCCACCTCCGCCACCGCCATTGCCAACGAAGAGGAAAGTTATTACATCAATGGCAATTACAATGGCAAAAGCTAAGGCGACTTGGGTGACAATTGGTCGCCAGTCATTGCCTTGTTGCGCTTGGTTGTAAGCAAAAAGAGACGCGGATGCTACTAATAAAAGAAATGCTCCGCGAATGAGGTTAAAAATCAGTTCGATGACCTCGGCATCAATGGCTTCGCCTCCCGCTGAAGAGGCTCCTTCTGCTAGCTCTGTCATAAATTCTTCTAAGCCGGAGAGGAAGATGGCGTTGGCGGGGGAATCGAGCACGGAGCACAGTGCAGTGGAGGTGATGATGGCAGTGGTAATGTGCCAAAATCGAATTTTGCAGCCGATATATCGCTCTACAATTGGGATTGCTTTAGCGGTGTGCCACCAACTCAAAAAGACTATGCTGGAGCAGCCTAAAGTTGTTATTAGGAGCGGGTCGTGAAGGCTGAAGTAGATGAGTGAGGCTAGGCAAATGCCGAGGAAGGGAATGTCGCCCACTTGAATTTTCTGTTGTTTTAACCAGCGTAATAATGAGTTGCGATTTCGTTCAGTTCTTGTCTGCTCTAAGTAAGTAGCCATGTCACTATCTCGATTAAATTAGTGCTTTAATGCCAATTTTAGTTGCATCTAATGCCCGCAAAATCACCAATTACGGTGATTCTTGAGAGTGACAATGACCCCCTCCATTTGGAGGGTGCAAGTGAAATAAGTTATTTCAAATTTCCATCTCGGCCTCAGTTTTTCTCGCTTCCTGCTTGTTGGAGTTCTGGTTTTGAGCAAGTTGCTGTTGGGATAGGAGATTTTCTACTACTTCTGGTGGAATGTCGCACAAAAGTACCTCAACATTACCTTTTTGGAGGCTGGCCTCAAAAACTATCTCGCTGTGAGAATTAAAGCCTTTGACAGTACCCTTCGACTTGGATTTATCGCTGAATTCGACTTCAAAGTCGAGGCGCGAGCCCTGGGAATCGGTAAAGCTCACTTCATCTTGATTGCTTCTCTTTACCATTTCAGCTAAACGTTCTTGGTTGACAGCTTGTTGAAAAATTTTTAAGCGGTCGAGTTCTTCTTTTTCTTCAGGTTTCAAGAAGTCGTTTGTCACTTTCCACTCTCCAGTTTTATCCTGTACTGCTGAGAACATTTCCTCGCCTTCTTTCGTTTTTAAGCTGATAGCGGTAGAGGAGTCAAAATTTGTTACATAAAGTTTGGCTTCTCCCAAATCAACCCCATCTTCTAATCCAATGCCTTCCGCATTTGCTTCTTCTTCAGCTAAGCTGTAAATTTTTGCCAGTGTTGCTGCAAGTTGGGAGTCCTGAGTAAGATTTTGGGCTGTCACAGTGATTTTTTTAGCAGTAGCGTTAGCGCTGCTAGCTGGGATTGTTGATTCTAATGAAATTGTTTCACCTATTTCTGTTGCGTTTTGTACGAATTGGTCGCTGAGGGATGGAGTCGAGCTGTCGGGCGGTTCTACTTTTGCATCCGCAGCTTGAACGCCTGTCTCGCTTTGAAGAGAAAGTTTGTTCTCTAAAGCTTCTATTCGCTCTTCTAGGGTATCGAGTCGCTTTTCAAGTCGGTTGAGTGCTTCATTTATTTGTACGAGTTGTTCTTCAAAACTCGCCTCTGTGTCAATTTTAATAGAAGCCGTTTTTTCAGAATTGTTGTCTCTCACACTGCCGGAAATTTTATCAACTTTTCCGTGGACTTTGTTAACAGCTTTAGCTAAGAGCATACCGGGTGTTGACACAAGTTCGGCATCGGGTTCAGGTAAGATGTTTTGTTCCGGTTCGGGCTCCGGTTCAGCTATTGGTAAAGCTTCTGATTCAACCGTTGCATCTGCAATTGAATCCGCTTCAACCAAGTTGGTAACTCGCTGGGAGAGGGAGTCAGCCCGTTGGCTTTGAGCTTTGAGCCTTTTGACAATATCGGCAACTTGGCGCTCTTTTCCAGCCCCAAGAGCAGCTTCTATAATTTGAGAAGCTGCTTTTTTGCCAATCAGAGTAGCGAGAACCGCAACTTGAGCACTCATGCCGCTGACAGTTGTACCTTCTACCTCACTTCCAGAAATGGCTGTTCTACCACTGACTTGTACAGCAGCATCGAGGATACTATCGATGTTCTGGTCGTTTGATTTTTTGCCTTGAGGTCGCTGTTGGCTAGTTCTGGTTTTGGAAGGTGTGACTGCTAAGGATTCAGCAATTTCTACCGGTTCATCTGTCTGAAGTTTTCTTTTGGTTTGGGATTTAGCTGATAATTCTTCTTCTTCCAAATCTTCTCGCTCAGAGTTTTGAATGTGGCTTTTAGTTTGAGACTTAGCTTTGGGTTTAGGTGCTTCGAGTTCAAACTCATCTAACTCACTTAGTTCATCTCTCGGAGAGCGGCTTAAGGCTTTAGATTTAACCAGTGGTTCTTCCGACTCCAACTCCTCTACGTCATCTTTTCGGGATCTTCTTTTGGTTTGAGAGTTGGGTGATGGCTCGTCGTCATCCGAATTTTCTATTTCATCTTTTTGGGATTTGATATTGGTTTTAGATTTCGATCTGTGCGATGGTTCATCATCTTCTAAGTCATCTAGCAAATCGTCTTTTTTAGACTTGTTTGCCGTTTGAGATTTCGATCGACGCGAGGGTTGCTCATCCTCTAAGTCATCTAGTAAATCGTCTTTTTTAGACTTAGTTGCAGCTTTAGATTTAGACTTGGGGGAGGGTTGCTCATCATCCAATTCATCTAGTAAATTGTCTTTTTTAGACCTTGTTTTAGTTCGAGGCGAATCGAGTAATGCTTCAATTCCTGTTTTAGTAAATCGGTTGTCGTCCGGCTCTCCCAAGTGTTCCATCATGTATTTTCCTGTGGTAGAGCCGTACTCAGGTCGATCGCTCAAACTGAGGACGAGTCCGTTGTGCTTGACCTCCACGCTAATGCCAGGTTTGCCGTCGGCTTCCGTTAGTTCTTCAATTGCATCGGCAAAATCTTCTACGCTGGTGAGTCCATTTTCCTGGCAGTAATCTAAAGCTTTCTCGCAGCGATTTCTTAGATAGTTGAGGATTTTCTTGCCCTCCGCTGTGTTAGGGGTGATGTAATTTCCCTGGCTTCGGCTTCGGGATGCTGTTTTTGTGGGCATAATCTTTGTGGCGGGGTGAGTGGATATTTCCCATGAAATTCGAGCAGTGTGGCTAGTGACTTCACTCTAAAGAGCGGTTTTGGAGAGTTAAAGTGACCCCCTCCAATCGGAGGGGGAAGGTTAAGCGGGAGCAAAAGAAGTGTCATATCATGTCCGTCAAAATACCTATAAAACCGCAAGCTTCAATGTGTGTTGTACAAATGTCCTCAAGGGAGGTCAAAGTCGAATGTGTCTTTTCTTGCCTCATTCGACTTTGACCTCCGATAAGCAAGATACATTTAGGCAACACGCATTGAAAAGGTTTGCGCTTTTTCTATGATTTGCATGAGCCGGTATTTGTCAATTCGCCATAGCAAAGTAATAGAATTGCAATTACGGTCTAGTTAGCGGACATAATATGACTTCCGAAATTACGTTAAAGTTGTGCGTCGGCAACTCTAAATTTTGAAGATTCCGAAGCTAATTCAGCATCGACTTTTAAGAGATATTTGAGAAAGTGAGCGCTGCTATTTTCCGAAAGCTTCTTAATAATTTGACCTGTTTTCAAGTCAGCAGCTAAGACCGGATTATCAGTTTCATCTCTGACTAAACACCTAACATTATTGCGAGATTTGCTAATAAAAGCTGTCCAGTTTCCCACAGGAATTGTAGTTTCTCCAGTTTGGTTATATGCTTCACAAATCGCATCTTTCAGCAATTGTGAGAGGTAGGCGGGGCTGGCAGCAATGTCTTGGGATTGAGACGGCGGTTTGTTTTGACAAGGGGTTGGCGATACGGATTGCGATCGCTCTTGACAAGGGGTTGGGGATACGGATTGCGATCGCCCTTGACAAGGGGTTGGCGCGACTTCTGCAAGTTCCTCAACTAATTCAATTAGTCGCACGGAACTAGGGTTGATGTTTAAGATCAGAGCGCTGCCTTTAGGCGAGGGTTCAATAGTGGCCTCAAAGGTAGTGCCGATCGGCAATTTAGGTGAATTAGCAGAGAACATAGCTAATTCTTGTCCGTCAAGGAGGACAATAGGGCTGCCGTCGCGCCTTGAATCGGTACCGCTAACAGAACCCACCTCAAAAGTCAATGTTTTCTGCCTCCATTTTGGAGCGCTAAAGTCAACATCTTTCAAGTCATTGTACTTCTGTCCAATCAGTTCAGCTCTGTCAAACTGAAAGGTTTGCAACTGCTGGCAAATTTCATCTGTAAACAAATTGAGAACCAATGCTGCTTTAGGTGTTTGGTTTTGGGACTCAAGCCAAGTATAATCAGCAGGAGCTACAATACGTGAACTCACATCTTTGGTGCGACCAAGACCATCGCGGTAAGTTAAGTCTAAACTGTCGATGTCGTTGACATTTTCGCAAAACTTCTTCTCAAGAATTCCCACCAGTTTGTCGCTGGGTTCAATTAAGGCAAAATTGACCATTGGCAGGCTCGAATGCAAAGTTGCTTCATATTTAATGCCTTTGCTGTCTAACAATTCTTTCCAATGTCCAGCTAAGTCTTTGCCAACTGGGTGTCGCTTCTTATCCCTGACAGTCTTATTGCTGCCGTCCCGTTCAAATTCCTCGAAAGGGACGCTCAAAACGTAAGTATCTTTTGGCATTGCTTCGTGCAGTCGCTCGTACTCAGGTTCAAGGTTGAATTCAATCAGCAGTTGGCGAGAAAGTTCCTTACAAGCTTTGCGAGGAACTTCTAAGTTGGGATTTGCGGTTTCGACGTGCCACATAGCACTAGCAGCTAAAAACCTTTCTTCAGCGTTGGGAAAAGCTTCGGTCACATCGGCTCTTAAGCTCTCGTATAACTTGCTGACGGCTTCTTTAATTGCCTTAGAATCGCCGCCGCACTCCAAGTGAATTTCACCCATCCTTTCTCGATAGCGTTCCTTAATATCTTGCGCCCACCTGACATAATGTTTCTCCCATTTTTCTCGCTCATCTAAGTCAGAAGGAGACTCAAACAAGTAGCGAAACTCGTCGCGGTGGCGGCTTTTTAGACGAGTCGGTTCCCACTCTGGATTAACAGCCTCCCTAGCAATGCAATTGATAGCGGTGCCGTCTCCTATAGGTAATGGCACCGTTTTGTAAAGCCTGGGGTCGTCTTTGTAATCAAATAGGTAGCTTGGGTGCTGTTCTGACCACTGCTTAGCCTTGGACAATAAGGTGGGGTGGTGGTCTTCGGTACGAGTAGCACTTTTGGGGCTGTCCACTTCAATTTGCAGGGCATCAAATAGCTTTCCAAGAAGCTGCCGCTTCTGTTGATTGAATAAACTTTCTGGCTGTCCCGGTTCTGCTGCTGACGATTGCACTCTCCCGATTAAGGTAGCCACCCAGCCGATTTTATTTTGGGCGATCGCTACGGCAATTTGCCGCAATTTGGTATACTTGCGATCGCCATCACTATCGGTAGCTTTAGTGTAGTCAACTTTCTCTCGCTTCTCAACAGCATCGTACTCATTCTCTTGATTAGCGTGCCTGGTTTCAGAGGCGATGTTGGGCATTCGGGAAGCAGGCGTAATCACTAATTGATCGCCGTCAAAATCGCATTGATGATGCTGCATGGCTTGGTCAGAGCGAATGAAAACACACCCTTTGTACTGCGTTAATTCAGCATGGCTTTTGTTGTCTACTGTGTAGCGGCGGATGTTATCTTTACTGACAATTGGGTATCGGGTAACGATGACTTCTGTGCCGTGTCGCAAGTGGGGGGCAACAATTGTACCGGGCTTGAGGCTTTCACAAGGTTGAGCCATTGCTGAACCGTGATGAATTGCTCCCTTAATTGCTAAGTCTTTCCACTTTTTAGCCAGTTGTTCTTGCATGAAATCGACGACTTTGGGAAAGTCGAGGAGTTGACCGAGTTTGTCGTTCCTCAAAATTGAAATTAGCCGGGATTCGTTGCGCTGGGCTTTTTCATCTGTTTCGTCTTCTAATCCGCTGCTGTCTTCGTGAAGGCTAGATTGAAAAGCAGCTTTTTTGTCGTGCTGCTCCACTAAGTATTTGGCAAGTTGCAGCCGATTGTTTTGCAAGTCAGCTAGCTTTTGGGCTTCAGCTTTAGTTGGTGTGGCGATGTCAGCCTGAATAGCTGCTTCGGAATACCAAATCGAAAATTGCCAGGAATTTTCGTATTCAGTTACTTTGGCGTTGCCTCGATTTCCCAGTATAGCTTTGGGAAATTCGTAGTCGCCACAGGGGATAAGTTCAGCTAATTGCTCTTTAGCAACTCCTTTGATAGAGGAGCGATCCATGATGATATCATAACCCAAGTCGGAGGTTAAATTAGCATCAGGCAACAGCGTTCCTTTGGCAAGAAAGCTAATTTCTGGAGTGTGGCAGTCTTCTTGTCCCCATTCCTGCATCCAGGCAAATCTGAATTGAAAAGGTCGGTTGTAATTCCCTCCTAATTGTTGGGCTAGTGCCGGTGAAATTTTACCGTGACAGTCTCCGGTTTGCCACTTATGAGCTTTCGCTTTTTCACTTTGGTCATCGCTTTGAGAATCAACAATTTTGAGTCGCAAGGTTTCGCCGTCAAGGGAGCTATCTAACAATTTGGCTCCTTGGTTGCAACTGCTAACTAACAGTGAGCCGTAACGACAGGCGTGGTCGGGTTGGGTTTTGAATACGCTCAACAGTTTGGTTGAGAGTTCAATGTCTGCAAAGTACACATTTTTGCCGGAGCTGAAAGCCACTCTTCTGGTAATACCATCTCCGAAATCGATGTTTTTGAGAGGGTCGAAGCTGCTATCATTTTGGTCGGGTTTAACGATGGTTAGGGATGCTAATTCTTCAGGTTCAAAAAGCAGTTCAAGCAGGGAGTTACGCAGCACTTCTGATTCAGCTTGGTACCGCCCCTTTACTCTACCGTCAGTCAAGGACATATCAAAGACTGGGATTTTTAGTCCTTCCCCAGCTACCCATTCTGTGGAGCGATATTCTGGGGTAAGTTTTCTTCTACTCATTGATTAGCTCCTGAATTAGAGTTTTTACATTGTTAGGACTTACGCACAGCAATAGTCCAGATTTTGACAAGGTTGTTCCTTCACAAATTCCTGCTACTGAGTGATATTCACCCCCTCCAATTGGAGGGGTTTAGAAGAAAGAAGTAGCGTGTTACAATCAGAATGACAATCCCAATGTGGAGAAAAAAAATGAAAGTAGTTCGCACAACTACGGCTATGAAAAGCCAACGGGATTATTTCTCTGATAGCGATGCACTTGCCCGCGTTGCTTTTGGAGAAGGTGAAAACAGTCAGCAGTTTGGCGGTTTGAGTTTTGATGCTGACGGGGTTATTAAAGGTAGAGCATCAACGTTGTTCAACGTCACCGAAGAACAAGTGGAGAACCCTCAATACTGGATTGATTTATAAGAGATACCGACCGAAATTAAGTCTTCGCTCTTACAAAACAAACGTGTCACATTGTAATACCATTTCTAAAAAGTCTTGCTACAATTTGCATCGTTGGGTTTATTTCACGAAATCAACCTACTGTTGCTACTGTTGCATGACTTTTCAGAAATGGTATAATTCGGAGGTGTCTAATTCGGATATGTCTAATAATTTAGGTGTCAGACCAAGGTATTCCTGACACCTAAAAAGATGGCTAACGCCGTTTTTTGGACTGCGTTTTATCCGAAGAACGACTCTCAAGCGTCTGGTTGGCTTGAAGAGAGTGTAAATTGTTACCGGGAAGCAAGCTGTAAACCACTTTGCGCTTGCGGAAAACCCTAGTGCCATCTACAGGCATTCCTTGTTTCCAAGCGTCTGAAATCGCCTTTTTGTCGGCAGAAATTACGGTTTTGGTTTCGACTCGGCGATAGGGTTCTGGCAGTTGAGATGGGTCAATCAAAATTTCACAGGTAGGCGGATTTTCCTTAACAGTAATGCGGCGGTGTTTGCCGATAACTTCTGAAGTTAACACGCCGCACTCGTTGAAGTAGAGAACGGTTTTGTCTAACCGCTCTCTCCACCCCTGGAGTTTGTGGAGAGCTCTTGAATGCAGTTCTATCAAATACTGCATCCGGGCTGTAATTCCTGCAATCTCGGCATCAATTTGGTCGGCTAAGTCGGCATGGGCATCAACAGCAAGTTCCTGGGTTTCTTGGGTTTGCCAAAGGGATTGCAGCAGTTGGTCAATTTCTTCTGAGCTTTCTGCTGATTCTAGTTGATGCCAAACTTGAGCCGCAGTTATTGAACTTTGAGCAAGCGTCGCTGTGGCTAAATTCATGCTTAGTATCCTCCGTTGATGCAGGTGTGATAATAATCGCGGCGTTCTTCGAGTTGAGTAAGCGCAGCTATTGTTGCCGCGTCGGATTTAAGAGAGATTTGTGGGTCCTTTTGAATCTGGCTACCTGGTTGAGAATGAGTTAAATTTTGTGAGCTTGACTGGGTGATTTTTTGCATACAATTCAAAAAAATTTCTTAAAAATAGCGCGACCGCGCTCTTAAAAAAAGGAGTATTTAAAGTTATGAATTATCCTATAGTTTTTTACCCAAAAGTGGTAATGCAATTCTGCCATCAATATCCTTTGCCAGAGGCAAGTTCTAGTTGTGCCACCTCATCCCAACTTCAAGAAACTCAACAATTCGAGCAACCTGTTGTTTTGCTGACTCCGCCTCAACCACCTGTGGTGTTACCTGTCAAGTTGCTGTGGTTAATTTGGGTGTTTTGGCTCTATGGTGCGATCGCACTTCCGCTATTAGCTATTTCTTGGGGTTGGCTGTGGTGGGAAATGCTGTTGGTAGTAGCTGCTTATTCATGTTTAATTGTGGCTGCTTATAGTTATGTGTTTGGTTGCCGTCAAAAACTGCTATCCAGGTATAAACAGCAAATTCTTGAGTACAAGCAACAAAATATATTATTCCATCAACATTTATCCTCGAATAAACAGCAAGAATTTTCTAATTTTAAGGTGGAAAAAGAAGGGTTGCAGACAGGTTTAAAAAGCGCAAAACTTGAGTTAGATTCCAGAAATCGATTGCTCAAGGATTTGATGTCACTTCGCGTTAGTCCTAATGGCACATCTCAAGCTCGGCAAGGAGTGAGTGAACAACGCTTTTTGCAATACTTACAGCAATATTTCGAGGAAGTTGTCCAAGCAGCAGAGTTTAAAATTCCGTTATCTCAGAGGAGCTATTCAGCAGATTTTACTGTAATTCACACTCCATCTGGACTCGGAATTGATGTCGAGATTGATGAACCTTATGCTGGCAAATCTAAGAAGCCCACTCACTGCTGCGATGCTGACAGGGATATGCGCCGCAATCAATTATTCTTAGAGTGGAATTGGATTGTGGTTAGGTTTACTGAAAAGCAGGTGGTTCAGGCTCCTTTGAGCTGTTGCAAGTTCTTGGCGATTGCGATCGCCTTTGTAACGGGCGATCGCTCTTATTTAAAGCAACTGGAAACTGAGCCCGATTTGCTAAGCGTCAAACCTTGGACAACAAGAGAGGCAAGGGTTATGGCTAAAAGCAACTATCGCCTTACTTATTTACCTGGATTTGGTGTCGGTTCTGCTTGCGATCTGGTTTCAAAGTTTTGATGCGAGCGCACGCAATATCCGACTTATTGACTGCAATAAATGTTTATAATTAATACAAAGGAGATAAAATAGATATGCTGTCATTTGAAGAGGGGTTCATTGAAAGTCAACAGCTCAACCAAAGACTTCTGCAAACGATTCGCTTAGTTGGAGAATACAAGGGAAAGCAGGAGTTATTCAAACAACAAGCCCCACAAGTTTTAGGCACTTTGCGCCAAGCTGCGGTTATTCAGAGTACCGAATCTTCTAACCGCATTGAAGGCATTACTGTGCCGCTAGAACGGATTAAGAAATTAGTAACTGAAAAAACAACGCCGCGCGATCGTTCAGAACAAGAAATTGCGGGTTATCGGGACGTGCTAACTACAATTCACACCAGTTATAACCACATTCCTTTTAGTACAGGTGTCATTTTACAACTGCACCGCGACCTTTACCAATTTGCTGTTAATACAGGCGGCCGCTGGAAAACAGTGGATAATGAAATTAGCGCTACTTATCCTGACGGGACTAAAGTGGTGAGGTTTCAACCTACTCCCGCTTATGCTACTCCTGCGGCAATGGAACGCCTGCAAGAACGGTTTAATCGCCTCTGGGAATCGGGCGAGATAGAACCTTTATTGCTGATTCCAACTTATATTTTAGATTTCTTGTGCATTCATCCATTTTTAGATGGAAACGGGCGGATGGCAAGGTTGCTCACTTTGTTGCTGCTTTACAAAGCCGGTTATGAGGTGGGGCGATTTATTAGTTTGGAACGGATTGTGGAGAGAACTAAGGAAAGCTATTACGATACGCTTTACCAATCTTCCCAAGGATGGCATGAAGGGCAGCACAACCTGTTACCTTGGTGGGAGTATTTCTTGGGAGTCATGCTGCTATCAGCTTATCGGGAGTTTGAGCAGCGGGTGGGATATGTTACATCCGCAAAAGGAACTAAAACGGCGATTGTATTTGATGCGATTAACAATTTGCCTCAAGAATTTTCAATTAGAGAGTTGCAGGAAAGGTGTCCGACAGTGGGAATTGATTTGATTCGGCGTTTATTGCGCCGGGAGAGAGATGCTGGGCGTTTGGAATGTCGGGGACGAGGGGTGGAGGCGCATTGGCGAAAGCAATAGATATCTCCCAAAAAGACAGTTATGAACAGGCCGTTGGGCCTGTTCCACCGTTATGGGAGATGTCTAATAGATACAGGAATTACGCACAAACAACTGGGTGTTGAGTTTAAGTACGAAACTTAACACCCAGTTGCAACTATTTATGCAAGCTCATGAAAGCGGTGTAGATCGGAAAATTGGCTTCTTGGTAATGGGAAAAAGGTAATCGGTCAACTGTATCTCACAATGTTTGAAAACTGTTATATTTCGTCCTAGTGGGATTGCATTTCCTACAAAAAAGCTGATTTTTCCTTTCAATTTTTGCACAGAGGGCAAAAACGTTTGTGATTTTTTGACCTTTTGATTCTCCTTTCAAAACTTTTGTCTGCAACCCAGCATTCTGCCAAGACAAAGTTTATTCCGCGTTCTCGGGCAGCGGCGCAAAATTTAGCACCTCTGCCTTTTTTATGTTTCCAAAGCCTTTCGTCCAAATCTTTTGTCCAGCCGACGTAGTGTTGGGCTGGATGAGTTGAACATATCGGCTTTTCAAAGTGCAGAAGATACACGTATCCTGCCATGAAAGTTTGCCATTTTTGAATGTGGTTTTAATGTTTGCTATTGGCGGCCGGAGAAACAAACTTGTCTCTCCGGCATAATTGAATTACCAGTCGATTTTTAGCTCGCAGTTTTTGTTGCTGTCGTTGCTGCTACCATTGCTGCTACCATTGCTGCTACCATTGCTACTACCATTGTTGGTGTCGTTGTTGCTACGGTTACTGCTTTCGAGAGGGAATTGGAAGTTTAAGGCCAGCAGCTCTTGCTCGATAATTGACTTTCTGTCTAGGACTTTTTTGTCTCTTAAAAGTCGTAGAGCGTGGATTATTTTGTCGAGCGTTTGATAGCTTGTTTGTTGAAAATTTAAGACCAGTGTTGTTTGCCTTCCCATAATGTACAGTTGGTTTTCTGTTTGGTGGACCAAGGTTAAATTATTGAAGTAGTAGGTGTTGGTTTGCGATACTTCCATTTTTTATCTCCGATACTTTATTTTTTGGCGCGACAGCGCTCATAAATTTGTTTTTTCGTAAATGTTAGTGAGTACGATAAAATGTATAAATAATTTATTTTTACCCATGTTGACTCACAAATTATTTGAGCAAGCACCGTCTCAATTTACTTAATAGTTACGCCAAAATAGTTGATAAATACGTTAAAAAAGCTGTCATAATTAGTGGCAGTAATCAGTAATTGGTAGTCCTACCTAGTAAGGATACTTGGGGGGATAAAACGGTTGACCCACCGTTATCAAAACCCTGATATGGCAGAACTACCCAGGAATTTATGTCGAAACCATGAAATTTGTTAGCTAGCGCTTTTATTTAATATAAGTCAAAATTTTAAGTGGCAATAACTAATCCAGTTCGATATCTTGGGTGCGCCGTTTATACTGTTGGTTATTTTGTTTGTGAGTTGGCTGTTCTTGCTCAATTAATTGTATCCAGATATCATTCCAACTTGACTGTGGATTAACAAGTTTTGCATTCGGTAGCAGCGCGCTCGCATTTCGAGCGAGCTGAGACTCTTCTGCCATCGCTATAATAACGCTATCGAGTTCTTGTAAAAATTGTATCGGCAGTTGTGAAGCTCGTTCAATTCCTAGGTAAAGTGTCGCTGGTGCTGTTGTAGAGTTATCCTGTTCAATAAGCAAAATTGAAAGGGCTTCGATTGGGTTACAGGCAATCACAGCTCGCTCAATTTCTCCAGTAGTGGCTACCCAGAAAGCAGCTTCAGATGATAGGGGATGGGTTGTAATAAAGTTGCCTCTTTCATCGAGAACAAAAGCGAACCGGGCTTCCCCGTCAAGCGTCCGTGCCGTAAAGACAGCCTTTTCAGAGGCGGCATACAGCCAAGAATGAGAGTGCAATAAATCGAGTAACTCTAAAGGTAAACTGTACTCGACTGCTAGATGCGATCGGACTTTTTGCCACTGAGTTTCATTCATTTCAGGCAGGATTGACAGTTGTAACTCTAACTCATTTGCTGTTGCAGGAATTGCAGGTGCGGTTGTTTCTAGCTCAGATTGTGACAACTCTAATTTATTTGCTCTTGCAGGAGTTGCAGGTGCGCTTGCTACTAACTCGGATTGTGACAACTCTAACTCATTTGGTGTTGCAGGAATTGCAGGTGTAGTTGTTTCTAGCTCAGATTGTGGCAACTCTAACTCATTTGCTGTTGCAGATAGGGTTGCTACTAACTCGGATTGTGACGACTCTAACTCATTTTCCTGTGCCTCGCTGGGGGCGATAGCTAAGTGTTGTGGCTGCATTAAAGCCTCAATTAGGGCGTTATCTCGCCCTTTGTCATAGCTAACGCCTCGATGCTTCTGCAATCCACAAAAAGTGTAGGCTTTACCCAACTGAGTACCACTTAAAGCGACTCCATCTAAATTGTAAGAAATGCCTTTACTGAAGCCAGTTCGAGTCAATCCGACTTGCACCTCTACGCCTTGTTGCTGCAACCGCTCAACGAATTCTGGCATACTTGGGTTGTCTTGGGTAACTTCATCAATTAGGTCTTGCAATTGCACCCTGACACTCTTGTTTCCCTTGCTTTTTAATTGCCTGTGTTCTCCTGTAGTCTGAGCTCGCTTGTCTGTTTCCCAACTGGGTGTAACAGTTTCCAGGCTGTAGTTCCGTTCGAGTTGGCGAATAGTTTCTTGGCTTTTGTAATAATCCCAGCTATCGTCAACAACACCTCCATCTAGGCAAATGCGACTGGCGACGATGTGGATGTGGTCGTGTTCTGTATCGCTGTGCTTGACAACTGCGTACTGGTTATTGTCAAATTCCATCGCTTTCATGTAGTTGGCTGCAATCGCCAGCCAGCGTTGGTCATTTTCTTCAGAATCTTCTAGTTTTTCAGTGCTTGCAACAGATAAAGTGGCGTGAAAAACTGCTACTTTCAGGTTAGGTCTTAGTTGTCGGGCGATGCCAAATTCAGCAGCCAGTTCTTCTGGAGTTTGTCCGCACATAGTACCGCCAATTAGAGCGGCGTCTTTTTTGCCCAGCACGTAGTTCAGACAGCCTCGAAAGCCTGTACCTTTGATTTGTTTGCCAATCATAACCAAAAAGCCGTCAGTTGCACAGAATCGATTGCTCAGGCGGTAAAGCTGAGGGTTGTTAATAATTAGCGTACTGTAGATTTGGCGAGGTTTGCAACTACTGTTTTAATTGCCTTCCCGTTTTCTCGAATGAGTTTATGTACGCTTTCTAAGAGTCCTGTATTGACAACAACGGGTTCTCCCAATGCCACAGCACTATTGCAAGCTTTAGCAATTTGATTGAGGTTGTTTCCTGCAATTCTAAGTTGGGCATCAATCTTGCATAAAACTTGATAGGCTTTCAAGTCAAATGCAGCTAGAGGGCGTGGCATGGTTCTCCTCAAAGCTGCACGGCGCATGAAGTCGCTCATGCTCAAATTTACTTGCTCTGCTCTTGCTTTAATTTGATTGTAGTCAGAGTCAGTTAGGCGAATGTGAATATGGTTTGATAGCAGCTCTCTGGGTTTGACTTCCGATAAAGTTTTCATAGTTTTTAATCAGTAAAAACCTTTTGCCAAGATACAAGTTAACAAGTGTAATTAAAAACCGCTAGTCAGGTAATTTTATCCCCTCCAATTGGAGAGGGCTATTAGAGGGTTTATCAAAGTAGAGACTGACGCCTACCCAACTCTAACTTAATTTAATTTGTTTGTATAAATTATAGCGAGTGAGGCGATCGCAGTGGAAAGACGATTAAACGTCTGACGGCGATGGCTAGTTAACAAGAGAGCGATGGCTGGTTAACAAGAGAGCGATGGCTGGTTAACAAGAGAGCGAGCAATGCGATCGATCGCTACCCAAGTGCGATGGGAAAGTTGTGGCAATTGATGCCTGTGCTGCCACAAAAGCCGACACAACAACAGGAGCAATGTGAACAGCCGGCACAGTCGAAGAGCGGGTAAAAATCAAGCGCTTTGATACCTAAGATTCCCCATTCATAAGGGTGCATTGTTTTTATTGCTGCACGTAAAAGTCAGGTTTGTGATCACAAAAACATTGCTTGCTACCGATTGAGAACAGCCCTAACCAGCCTCAACAGCCAAAAGCAGTCTCTGCACAAAAAAGCAGTAATTTGACCGAAAAAGTCAGGCATTTGCAGGATATTTTCAGGTAAATGCAGGTAAAGTGCACCCCCTGCAAATACCTGCACTTGCCTGACTTTATACTGCAAATCCCTGACTTTATACTGCAAATCCCTGACTTTAGCTGACGCAACAATTAGCTAATTTTTTAGCGTTTTTAACAACAAGTGGATTGACTTAATAGTCAAGTTGTGGCATCGGAATTGAATAAAAAATCAAGTTGAGCAAGTGTGAGAAAGTGGGCAACACAGCAGCCGTTATGTCAGTCTTGACAGTTGCATAAATTGCTGTTGTCGGACTCGCGCTTTGCAATCGGCTAAACTGTTGGTATGAAGGCAGGTTAAGAGCAGACCCTAATACGGTGTCTTAAGGGCGAGAGCGTCTGTGATCGTTGCAACGTCGGTCAAGTAATGAACTTATCCTGATGAAGCTTTCGTGGTTGCAAGTCCTAAACGTGTTTATACACGTTTTTTCCAATAGGCTAAATTCTGGTCACAATAAAATGAATATTACTGAAAGGTAAACGACATGACCCGAGAGGAAGCAGGGCGACGAATTGAGCGAGTCGCCGATGAAAAATTAATAAAACTAAATTTATCGGGGTTGCAGTTGGGAGAAGTGCCACCGGAAATTGTCAAGTTTACGTATCTGAGAGAGCTTGACCTTCGTAACAATCAGATTAGCTTCATCCCAGACATGATCGGGCAATTGTCTAATCTGACAAAGCTTTCCCTCAGTGAGAATCAGATTAGCTCCATTCCAGACGTAATTGGGCAAATGTCCAACCTAGTAGGGCTGGACTTCAGTAAGAATCAAATTAGCTCCATCCCAGACGTGATCGGACAACTGTCCAATCTTGAATGGCTTAAACTCAATAACAATCAGATTACCTCCATTCCAGAAGTGATCGGACAACTGTTCAATCTGACAACGCTTTACCTTGGTTACAATAAGATTACTTCTATCCCAGAGGTGCTGGGGCAACTGTCAAAGCTGATATGGCTTAACCTCAATAACAATCAGATTACCTCCATCCCTGAAACGCTGGGGCAACTGTCAAAGCTGACATCGCTTAATCTCAATAGCAATCAGATTACCTCCATCCCTGAAACGCTGAGGCAACTGTTGGAGCTGAGAGAGCTTAACCTTAAGAGCAATCAGATCACCTCCATCCCTGAAGTGTTCGGGCAACTGTTCAATCTGAGAGAGCTTTACCTTAATGGCAATGAGATTACCTCTATTCCAGAGGCGCTCAAGCAACTGTCTAATCTGAAATGCCTTGGCCTCAATGACAATCAAATTACCTCTATCCCAGATGTACTCGGTCAACTGTCAAAGCTAACATCACTTAATCTCAATAGCAATCAGATTACCTCCATCCCAGAGGCGCTCGGGCAACTCTCGAATCTGACAGAGCTTGGCTTCAATGACAATCAGATTACCTCCATTCCAGAGGCACTTGGGCAACTGTCGAATCTGGAATGGCTTTACCTTAGTAACAACGAGATTACCTCTATCCCAAAGGCACTCGGGCAACTCTCGAATCTGAAAGGGCTTCGCCTCAATGACAATCAGATTACCTCCATTCCCGATGTACTCGGGCAACTGTCGAATCTGACAGAACTTGGCCTCAGTAACAATCAGATTACCTCCATTCCAGAGACACTCGGGCAACTCTCGAATTTGGAATGGCTTTACCTCAATGACAATCAGATTACCTCCATTCCAGAGGCCCTCGGGCAACTCTCGAATCTGAGAAAGCTTCGCCTCAATGACAATCAGATTACCTCCATTCCAGAGACGCTCAAACAATTGCCGAGGCTGAAAATATATGAATAGGCTGAGCTAGCTGTAGCAGTTCCAAGTCTTAGGTGGGGAAAGTTGAGTTTCCCTGCCTATCCGTTTATAAAAATAGTGTTTTTTTTCCTCAGTTTTCCCTCAAAGCAGCACTGATGTCCGTTTATGGAAATGGTATTAACTGCACGGTAATTAATCGTGTCTTACGGCCCCGCCTATCCGTTTATAGAAATGGTGGCTTCCTTATTCGCTATCGATTTACCGGGGAATTAACCAGGAGCGATCGGGCTACCTGCCAAGCCGATCGCTCCTGGTTTTTCCGTGGTCAGCAAGGAAAAATCAAAGAGCGGCAGACCTAGGAAAACTTTCGGCAATATGCGTTTTTATGAGTTTTTATACGTTTTTGTGAGATCGCCCATCACCTTTTAGCTGCTCAAACTCTTCAAATTGCGTTTTGCCGATGATCGCCAAAACATCGGTGGATGTAAGAAAGGCCCGCGTCGGTTGCCACCGCAAAATCCTCCTCAATAAGTAGTAGGACACAATTAATTACACAAAACTATGGGCTACAAGCCTTGTCTAGTAAAAAATTAGCAAAGAATCAGTGTGTAATTAATTCTGTCCAATTACTTAGCTGAAGCTACGGCGCGAGATGGGTAGCCGTGAGCCTGTTTGATTCTATGAGCTCCGTTGTGCGCGATCGAGCTATCGCACAGGCATCAATTGCTCGCTACCCAGGTGTGACGGGAGCAATTGATGCCTGTGCTGCCACAAAAGCCGCCACAACAACAGGAGCAATGTGAGCAGTCGGCACAGTCTCAGAGCGGGTAAAAATCAAGCTACTTAACACCTAGGATGCCCCATTCATAAGGGTGCATTATTTTTTTTCAGCACGTAAAAGTCAGGTTTGTACGGACAAAACCATTGCTTGCTACCGAGAGAGAACAACTATAACCAGTCCCAACAGGTCAAGACACGAACAGCACAAAAAGGCAGCAATTTGACCGAAAAATTCAGGTATTTGCAGGATATTTACAGGCATTTGCAGGTAAAGTGCAGTCCCTGCAAATACCTGCAAACGCCTGACTTTATACTGCACTTGCCTGACTTTATACTGCAAATCCCTGACTTTATACTGCACTTGCCTGACTTTAGCTGACGCAACAATTAGCTAATTTTTTAGCGTTTTTAACAACAAGTGGATTGACTTAATAGTCAAGTTGTGGCATCGGAATTGAATAAAAAATCAAGTTGAGCAAGTGTGAGAAAATTGGCAGGTAGCTAAAATTTATGAAGCGATTTTGTAGCGTAGTACCCACTATGCCAGCAATAAAGTTGAGGCTGGACTATCTGGTTTTTGCGTTCCGTTGAGGCTGTTTGCGAGTGTAAGGCTTACATGGTAGTGCGTACTTGAGAGAGTACCCTGGCAACTATTTCCAGCATGAGTATCTGCGGGTTCATAGAGCAGCGACGATCCTTTTTTCAAGTTCGCCGACTGCCAAACGTTGCTCCCGCACCCGACCAACTCGAATAGCGTCAATCAAGCTGAGCAAGGCGTAGAGTTCTGGATCGTTACTGGCAGCTTGGGGGACTGAGCGGTACAGAGGCGCGATTGCCTGCCCTCTCACGACACCTTGAGGGTCAGGCCAGACGTAAACCTCAGACGGTGAGGCAACCAGCTTGCTTTTCAATGGCTCAGCAGAATGTGCAGTTGGCAGTCCCCGCGAGAGGGGGCCTGGCTGGGCGTAGAATACATAGCGCAACCCGTGAACCAAGAATTCCAACACCGCTTGCTTCAAAATTTTCCGCTCGGAGCCATAATACAGACCGGCCGCTTCAGAACGCTCAAGGGCAGCATGAACCTCTGATGCGCTCATGCCCAAGCTTTGAGCGAGAGAACTGTACGTCCAGTTCGTTGAATCCCAACTGTGGACTTTGAGTATGGTAACGATATCTTGCGGTTTGAGCATAGCTTTATGCGCTTTCTTTCCTTTATTCTATATTCGCGAATAGCGAATAATTGAGATGTGGCGACTTTAATTTACTGCAAGGCGCTCGTTGAAGGGCGTGAGCAATGGGCGGGAGTATAGCGATCACTTGTCCTGAATTGCGGTTGTAGGTGCGATCGCACCATCCACTTCATCCATTTGGCGATTAATTTCTTTAGCAGTATAAATATATCTCTGAACATTGCTATTGCTACACCTTACTTCTGGTTTCGAGGTGAGGTGGATATCGGTTCTTAGTTTGAGATTGGAGGATAATTTCTGCTCAATCAAGAAAATCAGTCTCTACAATATATACTTGTTTCTATTGGTAGGGCGATCGCTTGTTTGCACGTTGCAGATTTTGCTGGAAAATGGCATGGGAAACACGGGTTAGCGCGATTTCGTTATAGTTCAGTATCAAAACAGCAAGCTCATAAATAATAGAGCCGCTGCTTGCACAAACCCTCCGCGATTGGCGATCGCTTCAGTTGGTGCGATCGCGAGTGATTGGCATTGATTACCGGTCAATTTGACCTAATTGTTTTCCCTATTCGCTCCCCCGCATTTGCGGGTAGTCATTGGCAATTGTTTCAGTTGGTGCGATCGCAGGAATTGGAATCAAAGTTTACCCGATAGTAGTTCTAGCAGCAACTATAGCTGAAAAGAGCATAAACAAACAGGCTCAACCCAACCACTAAGAGTCAATATTCAGGTTATCCGTTGAAATACTGCATCGAAAAGTATTTGTTGAGCCTGCTAATTCTGCTAAAACTGCGAGGGCGATCGTTCGTCTAATTGAATTTTTGTTCAATACTGAGCGTGTTGTGGCACTACCATACAAACGTTCCTCTTTATTTGAGAAGTTTTTTATATATTGGTATAAATATATCTCTGAACATTGCTATTGCTATCAGTGATCCTGCTTTTTGTGCAAGCTTCCTCTCTGGCATAAGTTTGAGTTCTCATGCGGTTTTTGTTGCTAACAAGCCCCCAAATTCAGCTAACAATTAAGCTGAGCTTGCACAAGTTTACTCGCACATTCTCATAAAAAACAGCCAAAAACAGCTAAAAACTCACGAAAACTCAGTCTCAAAAAGTTAATTTTGAGGTTTTTTCCTGTCCCGGTACACTTAATATCAATTTAACAATTTAACAGCAAACTCTACACTCCTAATTCCATGAATTGTAGCAGAGGCTCAAAAGTGGTAGCATTTATAGCAAGCTGTATTTTCACAATTTAGCAAGCAAAACTAATTGAAAAGCTGTTAAGACTGCCTAAAAAATAGCGGCCTCGTTATTAGCCATTCAGCTATTGCATATTAATGTATCGGACAAAGGCGGTAGCGTTTTTCTAACAAGAGTTGCAGTTCAGTTTGTTTGCTAGATTGAAGGCAGTGCTACCGTACTTTTGTACAAAAAAGCGAAGTGCCTCAATATTTTTGGGCTGCCAGAATGCTAATAGCGTTACTTCGGCAAGCCAGTAAAATTTGTAGTCAAAGGAAAAGCCGCAAAACTTGTTAAACTAGGCAATGAGAAGGCAGTGACAATTGTGGGGCGATGGTACGGTTGTACTTGATTTCAGAGAGAGCGCGTGAGCCTCGCGCCTCTAAGTTTTAGGCCGTAACGATGCTACCCAAGTTGAATGGGGACAGTTGCGGTAATTGATGCCAGTGTTGCCAGAAAAGTCGCTACAACAGTATGAGCAATCGGCACAGTTGGATATCGGGTAAAATTAAGCCCTTTGTCACACTTGGTTAACATCCATCAGTGGCATTGATTGGGACAGTGGGATATCGGGTAAAATTAAGCCCCTTGACACTCCATCTCTAGTTTTTAGGTAGTTGTGGCGATAGCTGCACGGCGATCGATTCAAAGCCAATTCTTTGTGGTGATTTGAATTATTTTGACTTTAAAAACTGCAACTCGCGACTCGGCTACCTTTACTCGAATATCCGAATCAGCCTGCAACTCGCTACCACTGGCTCCCCATTGATGCTATCAATCCAAGTACACTTTGACCAAAACAATGCAGGAAAATCGCACTTACTCATTCACAATTTTTAGCTAAAATTTGGGAGGAAAAAAGAGGAGAAACCAGCACAGTTATTACTCGTTACACCTCGTAATTCCTACTTTTTCGGTCACAATCAGTATAAATACTTATCAGTTTTTGTAAAGAATTGTTGCTTTTGACGCGATTTTTTGTAATTTAGACCCTTCTGAATCCTCCTCAATCCTCGTAGTTAGTACCCTAGTCGCATAGCAAGCCATGTCAAATAGACGTTATAGGGGGTAAAATTGAGCACTCTTTGCAAATTAAGGGTTTTTGCAAGATTGCTATGAGAATTGTTGGTAGGCAGAAGTTGCGCTCACGCTCACTCTGGAAGCCAAGGCAAGAAAGTTTGATGGGGCAGTTTGGACTTGGATAGAATTGTGCTTCTGCCAGTCGCTCTTGAAGCCAGGAGCGAGCCTGTTGGTGTACACGACAGCCGCCTTTACGAAGGAGCATTGCCGGGCACGACACAAGCCAGTTGGTGCAGTTCGGCATTAGCGGCGGATGCCCGACGCGATCGCGCCTTGCCCTCCTGTTTGCAAGCGAAGCAACCGGCTGATGTCGATGATGGCGAGGGAATCGTTCGTCCGATAGCCAGCAAGAGCGCGATCGCCTTGACACCTAGGATTCCCCATTCATGAGGGTGCATCGTTTTTGTTTCTGCACGTAAAAGTCAGGTTTGTACGGACAAAACCATTGCTTGCTACCGATAGAGAACAGCGAAAATCAGCCTCAACAGGCAAATGTACGCTCGGCACAAAAAAGCAGTAATTTGACAGGTAAATGCCGGCTCTTGCTGGACATTTTCAGATCGAAACAGGTATGGTACAGTCCCTGCAAATACCTGTATTCTCGATGATTTTGTACAGCAAACACCTGATTTTGTACAGCCAATGTCTGACTTTAGCGCTCCGCAACAATTAGCTATTTTTTAGCGTTTTTAACAAAATTTGAATTGAATTAATTGTCAAGTTGTGGCATCTGAATTGAATTAATAGTCAAGTTTCCTCGGATCGTATTGTGGCATCTGAATTGAATTAATAGTCAAGTTTCATCGGAGCGTATAGGTACAATGTTGATTGTTCAACCTCTCTTAAGGCGCGCTAAACATTTTATCCGTATTCCCAGCCGGTAAAATAAAAGACATCAACGCTCGAAGGAAGGAATGACAGATGATTTAAGCCCTACCAAAATTAATGACAATTACCTTAGAAGATTTTATGGACTGGTATCCAGACGGTTACGACCGCTTTGAATTACGTGATGGAGTAGCTGTCCAGATGCAACCAACAGGAACCCATGAACGATTAGCAGGAGAAGTCGTAACTGTAGCGACTATCGAAATTCAGCATTTGCAACGCTTTGGTTGAAATTAAAAAGTAAAAGTAGTTCGGAATAAGCCAATCCAAATACTATCATTAGCAGCATTATGCTCAGGATTAGTAATCAACAAAACTCCCGGAGTAAGAAATATGTTGTTAGTAAGTGGATAACGATAAGATAGCTCAAAATGCAGCGAACTATCGCGGTCTAAGCGAGAAGAAACATCATTACTTGTAACCTTCGGAGGCATACCAAAAACAAAATTTAACTGACTCCCCAACTTACCCAAATCAGGCACTACCGCAGTAACTGCCCAACTCCAGATGTCCGCACTAGATCCCTGTGAACCATCTAAACCATTAACACGGGGCGAAGACTCAGCCCTAGCATTAAAATAGCTAACCCAAGCGCCTAAAATCAACTTATTGCTCAACTTATAAGTAGATTGTAAGCCAAAAGCATTAGAAGAAGTCGCCGTACTTTCTCCAAAAGGCAACTGAGCAAATCTACTGCCCTTACCCCCAGTTACATTAACACTTGAACCCAAAGCGTAGTAATGACCGTAGGTAAAAGCGATCGCTAACCGATTAGATGGAGTATAAGTTAACTGAGTTAAAGCAGTATATTGACCGCCAAACAGTCCCTCAACGGGATTGCTACCACTCGTAGTTAAATAACTGACACCCGCGGCAATTTTATCGGTAAAATTATAATAGACTACAGCACCCGTACCGAAAGCAAACGAATAGATAGGACTTTCAGCACCAAAATTAGAAATAGAAGAAACAGGATTAAGTGCAGGGAAAATGCGAGTAGGAAAGTCGGCAAGAGGTGCGATCGCTACTTTACCACGTTTACCTATCGGAAACTCATAAAACAACGAGCCTAGCCTAACATTATTGCTAGTGTCAACGGCACCAATCAGGCGAGTCATATCTGTTCCAGTAATACTACTACCAAAATTGCTGACATTTCCAGCTCGAATGCTAGTGCGTAATCGGTCTCGGCCTGTAAAACTGGTATCAAAGTTGAGATTTATGCGGGATGATAAGGTGAGATTTTCATTCAAATCGTCCCTGGGATTTTCCCCAGAAGGAACAGCTTTCTCGTCTCCAAAAGCACTAATTAAATTCAAATCTACTGTCCCCCGGAGCACTGTAGTAGTGCTAAACTGATTATCGTTGAGAGAGGCTACTCGCTGTTCTAAATTATCTATTTTAGCGGTGAGGGTTTTCAGTTCTGTGGCAAAGTCTGCTTGTAGCCTTTGTACAACTGCCAACTCTTCTTTATTGGGGAATGTATTGCTCAAGCTATAAATTATACGTCCAACCTTTATCAAACAAGTATTAAAAGCAGCAGCAAATTCATAACGGGTTATAGCACGATTACCCTCGAAAGTACCTTTGCCAGAACCAGCAAGGCAACGATATTTTTCTACCAAGCTTCGCAGCGCTTCATAAGCCCAATCCCCCGGACTAACATCTCGCAAATCTGTGACACTGGTAACTTCATCCATAGCATCTGGTGGTTGGCTATATAGTTGGGGCGGTTGTAATTGGTTAGTAGGAATTTCTTGGACTTGAGGTTCATCATCCGCGTTGACTGAGGGCAACCTATTACCAGAAGATACTTGGTTTTCCAATGTGCTAGAAATCACCTTGGAATTACTCAATAATTCTTCCCAATATTTCTCGGATAAGGATCGAGTTCCCCTAACCTCCTCACCTTCGATCGGGCTTAAGGAGGGGGGGACATAGCCCTCCTCCTTTCCAATAGGAGTTGGGGGAATATTCGAGGGTTCAATATTACTAACCGACAACTCTTGGGATTCTTCCCCAAAATTATTTGAGTTGAACGTTGTTACAGATGATGGACGCAGAGATTCGTTAGTCGTGTTAATTTCACCAGTTGATGTAAGCATAACATCGGAAGGGTCTGCCAATCTAATACCTTGCTCAGTAGCCTCATTCTTCTCTGGTAAGTTGGCATTTGTAGTTGTTTGAAAGTCGGCTAATGGAATATCGGCAAAATTTGCTTGCCCCAAGACCGGAGCTAATATTAACAAGTTACAACCCAGTATTAATGAGCTTAGCGGCAAAGACAGACTCAATTTGCTCATAATTTTTCTTTCAATCGTACATACAATGGATAACAAACCTTTTTATCTCCAAAGGCAGGAGGCAGAAGGCAGGAGGCAGGAGGGAAGAGGCAGGAGGGAAGAGGCAGAGGGCAGGAGGCAGAAGGAAAACTGCCCTCTGTTTCCTGCCACATCGGAGGGAGCAAGGGTTTAAGACCGAAGGCAGGAGAAGTCGAATCCCCTACTGAGAAAGCTCATAAAGCCTCTTCCCTCCTGCCTCTTGGGGAGCATCTCATATTTGTAAAAACACTTGTTCTGGCTCCTGCCTTCTTCCTCTTTCCGTAAGGATTCAGGTCACTGAACTCCTTGCTGGGCAAACACTTTAGATATGGAGCTTGATACTAAATCAATCTCTATTCTCAATAAACCACGGAAAACTGTCACTTCTCCTCGTTTATTGACAATTAACCACGAAAGACAAAAACCCTTATTTTGCCCTAAAACCCTTGCCAGACAAGCGTTGGAGCCGCAAGTTTTTAGACCTGAATCCTTACCTCTTTCCTCCTGCCTTCTGCCTTCTGCCTTCTGCCTCCTTCATTAAGGACGAACCCTCAATTCATTATTGGCAGTTTCAATCACTTTATTAGCTACATCTTCGGGAATTTTCGTATACCCTAGCTCTCGATTAAATCCTTGACCCTTAGTTAAAATCCATGTCAACAAGTTCTTATTAGCTTGGACAAGAGTTTCGTTGGGATACTTTTCATAGAACAGTAGCCAACTCAAACTAACCAAGGGGTAGCCATCTTCTGGGTCATCAATATCTTCCGTCGTGAAGTCATCGTTAAACTTGATATTAGCTAGGGCTTTTTCAGTCTCTGCCAAAGTCGGTTCCACGTAACGACCAGCCCGATTTTCAATCCTAGCTGTAGCCAGATTGTTCTGACGAGCAAAGCTTGTTTGAACATAGCCGATCGCACCATCAATCCTTCGTACTTCTCCAGCCACTGCACTATCTTGAGGAAGGGCTGCGAAAACCTGAAATCCCCAATTAGGTTCCCGCGCTGCTTCTATCTTTCCACCCGTAATTTTTCGCAAGTATTTAGTGAGAGTCAAGGTAGTACCGCTACTATCGGATTGAACTACAACTTGAATCTTTTTGTTAGGAAAACGGGAATCAACTTGGTTCCAATTGGCAATTTTACCTGTAAATATTTGTGCCAGTTGCTCGCGAGATAACTTGACATCGGAGGTCACATCTTCAAGGTTGTAAACAATAGCTATTGCCCCTCCTCCTGTCGGTACCATTAGCAACCCATCTTCCATCTGATTTTTCTCAATTGGGGTAGGAATTAAAGTAGTACCTCCGAAGTCCAGTGTTTTATTGATGAACAACCGAATGCCACCTCCACTGCCAATGGAACTATAGTTGAACTTGACGCCTGTTTCCCGTTCGTATTCAACGCTATAGCGCTGATAAAGAGGTTCGGAAAAAGAAGCACCAGCACCCTTAAGTAATTGAGCAAAAGCAGCATTAGTAGTGAAAGCAATTGTTGTTGCAGTTAGTGTGGCAGCGATAATTTTCTGCCAATTACCCATCGTAAATGTCTTCATGGATCTGTGCGACCAAATTGCATATTTTGACTGTTGATGTGCTAAATATTGATTTTTTTGCGGTAAATGACGACTTTATTACCATCAGCAGCAATTTCTAACCAAAAATCCCGAATGACAAATTGATAGAAAAATTCGCCAAGACGGGTACTCCGCCAAGTGCTGATAAGTGGGTCATTTGGTGCCCATTTTTTGAAAGCTTTTAGAGCAATTTCAGGGACTCCACTGGACTCTATTTGCTCGTCAACTTGAATAAGAGTGCCAGTGGGAGTAACTTGTACTTCAACTTCAAAGCCTTGTTGGTTTTTACCTCTGAGTATGTATATTAACGAACCATCGGACTTCAGTTCAATTCGGGCTTGGCTAAATGCAGCATTAGTCGCTGTCTTTGCTGAAGACATTGCTGGAAGTGCTACTTCTTCCAGAGGTATTTTTCGGACTATTCCTCCTAGATTTTGGGCTATTAATGAAACAGGCAGGAGGCAGGAGGCAGGAGGCAGGAGGCAGGAGGGCTTATGAGCTTTCTCAGTAGGGGATTCAACCCCCACTGAGAAAGAAGCCACTGAACTTTCCTTCAGTGGGGTTCCTAAACCTTTGCTCCCTAGAAGTCGCGCAGGAATTTCTACAATGCGTTTTCCTCCTGCCTCCTGCCTCATGCCTTCTGCTTTCGGAGATGAACTTCCACTGTCAGTGAAAGACTGAGCCTGAGCATCACCCAAATAAACAGATGTGGTGAGCATGGCTACTCCTGTAATTGTCAACAATTTCCGCCAAGTAGTTGTGTAGAGAGTCATCAGTTTTTGAATGTGTTGGTTGTTGTTCATTATTTCTTAAACTGCAAAAATCCTCGGTCACTCAGTTCCTTCTCTCCAGCATTAACCCAGTCAAGTAACCTCTGTTTCGTTACTCTGACGAGATGTTTATGTAATGTATTTGCTAAATATCTTAATCTGTATTTTCCAATAAGTAAAGTCGGAAAAGTAGGAATATTCTTCAGGAAAACTCTACACAGCAACTCGATCTGAGCTATCAGTTGCCCAAACTGCTCTCGATACCAACCCCTCTCTCCCTGTCATCGCTACACCCAAGGAAGTAAGGTAGGAAAAGTAGGAATATTAGGAGAAATATGTCTACTTTTTCTGCGATCTAAGTTGTGCAAGATCGAAGGAAATTTTGTTAACTTCATACTGATTGCATTTATTATTCATTTCTTCCAAAGTACAACTGTCTGGTGTATTCGTTTAGTTGAAAGTTGGGATGGCGATTGAAGGACATGGTAGCGCTGATGCGAGGGATAGTGCCTTCTACAGGAGTCACACGATGCATGGAAAGCTTTCCTGAGTGCAATACAAAGACACCAGGAATCGTGGGAAGGTCTGTAGTGAGAGAATGTCTGTCTCCTCTGATAATCTTTGCCAGCGCTTCTGTATCTTTTTCTACTTCCGAACGAGAGCAAGGTACATACTCTAGCACTCCTCCATTCTGTGGAGCCAAGATGTGGAGGACGATAGTATATTCTGACACATCGAAGTGCCAGTCTTGCTCGTCATTGTTGTGGTGAATATGCACTGTCATTGCTCCAAGTTTGTCTGCCGATCTGTAGACTTCTTGACCAACTACAGATGAGACAAAAGCCACAAGAGGATTCCACTGAAACAATACCTTGAGGGGAGAATCTGAAGATATTCGATCGTATGCTAGGGTACGTTTAGTATATATTTTTTGAAGATAACTTGGGTGGTCAGGAGGAAGATTCTGTACATTTTGAGTACCTAAAAACACGTTATTAGACCCCGTAAAACAGAAGCTCTTGGTGACATCATCTGACTGTGTTTCCGATGCGATCTGGTTGACAATTTCTGGACGCAAGAAGTCGTTGAGGACAGTTAAACTATTACTATTGAATTCCTGACGCGCTTTTTCGAGCAATATCTTTCCCGCTTCACTCTCTAAGTCGTGGATAGGATATTTATCAAGATTGATAATTTTTGAAATTTTTGAGGACACTTTACTTAGCTCCATTTGTCGAAGTAGGTTTGAAAAGCTTCTAATATCATACCAGACAATTAGCAAATTATTCCTAATCTATTTCTCAGCGTTTCCATATCTTCAAGCCACATATCTTCCCATCTTAAACCTAATAATTTTTCAGCATTTTCTCCCATTTGAAAACCTTTGGTTAGGCTTTGTAAATATAGTTGTCCGTCAAAGATTTTATCGTCAAACAGAATATGAGACATTCTCGCTATCAGCAGATAATATATATTGGCGATCGTCGCTTGACCGAGATAAAATCCTTCTATACCGATTTCTCCCAAGTTATCCGTTTTAAATCCCGTAACAACGTGAATAATATCGTGAGTTTGTCTGATCCTCCCGAAAAAAAAATGATATTTATCATGCTCTTGCTGAGAAATAAAAGGAAAATTTTCTAAGTTATTACGAGCCATGTGTTCAGCATAAATATAGCCGAGAGTGTTGGTTGGCATCTTAATTAATCCTTCAAGAGGATGCACGGGTTTATAATTTTCTTGAAATAGCTCTTCCAAACCAGGGATATTATCGTATATGAGTTTTTCCGCTTTCTCTTTATTTCTTTCAATGACAGTATCTCTGACTGACTCAGATATTCCAAGAATATTGTTTAGGGAGCTGGGATTGACTGCTAAACCAATCATCTTGACTAAAATATCGGTAAATTCTGAACCAGTATAACCATTATGCATCTGCCTTTTCCTCAATCGTTAACTATTGATTACCTTTCAATTGTAAAAACTTAGTTTTTGATTCATCCAATACAGTTTGTTTAACTGGAAAGTAGCCCAAACTAGAAATTTCTTCGTTCACATAGGTCAAGTAATAGTTCACAAAACCTGCTACTTCCGGTCGTTGCCGAATCGCTTTGGCATCCGCATAAATATACAACGGACGAGTTATCGGATATGTTGACAGGAAAGGGTCTACTTTATCAATAGCGATCGCCCTCAACTTGTCGCGGTTTTGTTGATAGGAGCTATACTCTAAAAAGCCAATCATATAGGGATTAATTAAAGCTTCTGAGTGCAACTGCTCTACAAAGTCATAAAATACCGTATTGGGAGCATTAGTAAGTTGGCTAACGTTCCCTTGGAAAATAGCTTGGGAAAGCAGGTCAACAGACCCGCCAGTAGTAGCCCCCGCTGGGACAATGCGTTTAATCAGCTCTTTTGGCCATTTGGGATTGACATCTGACCAATTTTGAACAGTGAATACTTTTACCAGTTCGTCGCGGGTCAGACTGTTTGGGAGGAAACTATTCTGAGAACTGACTACAATAGTTACAGCATCGGTGGCTATTTGAAAGTTGATCGGCTCAACACCTGATTTGGCACAGGCAGCTAACTCCTGACTGGTAATTGGGCGAACTGCATTGACAATATCTACCTTTTTATCCTCGCAAAATAGCTTGAAGCCAACCTGAGTATCAATACCAGCGAGATTAATCTTGCTGGGATAGCCGTCTTGGATAAAGCGTTGAGCAATAGCCTGACTAATCGGCAAAACTACCTGACTTCCCGATATCGCCAGTGTTCCCTCCAGTTCCAGGGGGGTGACTTCGGGTAACACAATTCCCTGTTTAGCGGAGTCTTGATTTGAGGGTGATTTAACTAATTTCCCCTCGACTTTCTGAATACCCAAGTTTTCTTTGGAAGCTTGATCCGCACCAGCTTTATTGTCAATATTTGCTTTGGAGGTTTTGGATTGACCAGCGCAGGCTGTTAATACTAAAACTATGTTGAGCAAAAATAAGTAATTTATGTAATTTTTTGCTCTACTTGTCCTCATCTTGATTGATGACATATATGGAGCCACTCAGGTGGTTAGGAGGAAAATTGAAAAAAAACAGGAAATTTGTTAGTGTATTTTTAGTCTCATTTCCTTAAAAATGTAGGGTTTACTTGACCTGAAGGTAGCGTATTTGTTTGAAGTAAAATTGAAACTTTACTACTAAACAAAATTTACACTATTTAACCCGAAAAGTCAAGTCTAAAATTACCAAACAAATCACTATTTTAGCGCTATTTTCAGGATAGCAAGAGGCAGGAGGCAGAAGGTAGGAGGCAGGAAACAGAAGTAATAAAAGCTAACTGTTTGTGCGATCGCTCGTGTCCGGCATCCCCTGGGCAGTTGCTATAATTTTATCAAAATTCAGGGTTGAAAACTCCGCTTTCAGGGCGGAATGTTTTTGTAAATCATCCGAAAAACCTCACGCTTCATCTGTCAACTGTCAACTGTCAACTGTCAACTGTCAACTGTTTAACTATCTTCTCACTTGTATTCGGCTACCATTGTTATTGCTCGGTGGCTTCACATCCTCCTTAATTCCTTTGGCAACTAGAACCATTTTTTTGCGTTCTTCGATATATTGGAGAAATTCTGAGGCAAATTTGTGGTTAGATTCAATTGCTTCGACAATCTTTTCGGCGGGAATGACTACAACCTCAACATCTGCCTTGGCGATGGCTGTAACTGGACTTACCTCTCCTGGAAAAATAGCCATTTCACCAAAGGCTTCGTTAAGTTCCAGCTCATCCACTACCTTGCGATCGCCTTTTTCATCTTTTAGGTAAGCCTCTCCCGTACCCTTGAACATAATATAAAGTCCCTCGTCTTCTTTGCCTTCCTGAATAATTAACTCACCTTGGCCGTAGCTTTTAAATCTAGCTCGTTGGGCTAATTTTTCAATCTGATTGTCATTGAGCGTTAGGAAATATGGGAGCGATCGCAAATAAGTTATCAATTCCGGTTGGCGGTTCTCTACTACTTGGGGAATTCGGCTTGGTATCCCTTGTTGAGCATCGACGCTGTACTGAACGGCGATCGGATAGGGAACGGTAAAACCATAACGTTGAGTTAAATAGTAAAGTCGGGATTTGAGTTGCCCAGAAACGCCAAAATTTTTTTCAGGCAGTAATTTATAGTAAAGGTCGTAGGTGATACAGGAGTCTCCATAGGAACTAACCTGAGCCAAACCTTCGTCTTCAATCGCATCTATGCCCTCCACCAAACTATTTAGTGCTGGAATCACTTGATTAGGAGAGTCGTCATAAGAAAAGCTGGCGGAAATATTTTTCCAAATTGCTCCCTGACCGTAATTGATAATGCTTGCCTTCGACAACACTCCATTGGGAACGTTGAATGTCTTGCCAGGAGATGCAATAGTAACTGACCACCAGTTTTGCTCGAATACCCGCCCCTGCTTTCCGTCGAACTCAATCCAGTCACCCGTTCTGAATGGTTTGGCAAATAGCAGCAGCAATCCTGATACCAAGTTGCTGAGGGTATCTTGCAGCGCGAGGGCAATTACCGCTGAAGCTATCCCCACACTGGAACCCAAACCACTTAAACTTATATCCCAAACTCCATTGAGAATGTGATAGCCAATGGCTAAGATAACTACAGCCCTAGCTACCTGAAAGAACAGGTTAGGGACATGAATTTGCCATTTGATAGTTTCTTTTTTTGTAGTCAGTAGGGCGTTGACTAAAGAAAGTCCCGCTACAATCAGGGCAACCCAAGTTAACGTTTCCACAAAACGTGCCCAGGAATCTTTGCCAGCGACGTTCAAAAGCTGCCGCATTACCAATAGCACGGCTAACGGCGGTAACAGATACTCGCGCACCTGACGCAGACCAACTGCTAAGGGGTGTTGCTCCCGTTCCAATCTTGAGGCGGCTTCACCAAGCAGTATGCCAAACAAGGGGAATCCCAACCCTAAAAGCAATAGCCATCCCAGAAGTGATTTATCCATGATTGTTTTTTTTACAAATAAACAATGAGTAGTAAGTATTTTTCAGCAGCTTTTGGTTAGTTAGAATGTTGATTTACACACCTATCTTTTCCAACTCTAGTTCTGCTGCTGCCTCTTTCATAATTTCGCTCAAGAACCTATAAGCTTCTTCCCATGCCTTTCGCACTGGCGTAGTAAACTCTTCACCCAGTCCTTGCGCTAACGCCCACAGCAATGCTTCCCCGACAATATCGTAATATTCAGCCTTGACGCCGAAACCCGCATGGCTGCGACCCAGCTTCTGGACGGGACCGATAATTTTATCGGGGTGACGCAAACCTTCGACTGCGATAGCAAGCGTAGCCATTAACTTACGTTCCTGTTCTTTCATATCCCCCTTAAACAGAGGACGAAAAGAAGGTTCTAATTCAAACAGCCGATTGTAGAAAAGTTCGGCAGCCTTCTCAGAAATAGGCTTGATTTTGGCGAAGGATGACTGAACCAAGTCCACCTGACTTGCAACCAACTTTTGGGCCGTTACTAACGTCCAACTTTCTACATTTCCTACATTTTCAATATTTACCGATGGGTTCTGCACGAATGTGTAGCTATCTGCTACCCGTTCATACACACTCTGAGTTAGCAAAATATAGTTCAACTCAGTTTGGCTATGTAAGTGGCTTGCCAAATATACGGTTTCCCCCCAGATGCTGTATCCAAATTTCTGGGTTCCGACTACTCCTGCTGTGATTGGGCCTGCATGAATGCTGATGCGTAAACCCAAAGCAAAATTACGACGACCATTTTCCCGGCGTTGGATAATGTCTAACATGGCTAGAGCAAAATCAACCGTTCGTTTGCTGTGGTCAAATCTGACTTGGGTGAGTCCACATACTGCTACGTAATCTGTACTAAGAGTGTTTTGCCGTTCTACGCCAAAATGTTCTGCCGCTTGGTCAAATTCATCAAACAGTCTGGTAAGCAGTTCTGTTACCTCTACCGGTGACATTTGCTTGCTCAACTCAGCAATACCTGCCACATGGGCATTGAGAATAGTTACTTGCTTGAGGCTGTCGGCAATTACTAACTCTCCTTCGTTTCGGCGTTGGACGATCGCGCTGGGTAGGATATTATGCAAGAGAATCTCATTTTCTTGCTTCTTGGTTTCCAGTTGCTCCTGTGTTTGGCGTAATTTGTTAGCCACCTCTTTGAACTCGGTTGCCAACTCCCCAAACTCGTCTTGGGATTTCACATCAACGTCCACATCCAGTTCACCGGCACTAAGTCTCCGGGCACTCTCAGTCAAACGACGCAGGGGAGATGTGAAAATCTTTGCAGCAATTGCCGCTAAAAACGCCGTTCCCAGTAGGAAAAGCACCGCCGCAATCAACAAAATTACCTGTAAAGTGTAAAGCGGACGATAAGCTTCCCCCACCTCCATCTCTGCCAGAATCGCCCAATTTAAGCCGTTCAACTTCAAAGGAGCGTAGGAACTCAATACCTCTGCCCCGCGATAGTTGCGGTCTACCATCATGCCTTGTTTTCCTGTTAAAGCGGCTTGGGCTGCGGTCGAGTTGATTTTCTGTAAGCCAATGGTAGTGTTGAATTTCTCCATCAGTTGCAGAGTTGTCTGGTCAGTTCCCGTGTAACGAACAGTGTTTTGATATTTTTTGGGGTCTTCAACCCAAAAACGGGATGTCGAACGCATTAACGAATCCGGCCCGACTAAATAAGCTTCCCCCGTTTTCTGCAAACCACTGCCTTCCCAATTATTACTTCTGCTAATAGCCTGGTCGATTTTTTCAATGGGAATTTGCACGGCCAAAATGCCAATCATGTTAGAACCGCTATAAATGGGCGTGGCCACGAAAGCGGCTGGAGCGTTATAAGAGGGGCGGTAAGGTTGGAAATCAGCAACCTGAATGCTACCTTGTGTAGGATTTGACTGGACTTTCTGCAGCAAATCAGTTAGTGAACTCTGGGCGTAAAAACCCTGTAGTCGATTAGTTGCAAAATCTGTCTCTTTAAAATAGGAATAGATTATATCCCCGGTTTTATGATTAATCAAAAATAAATCGTAATAACCGAATTTTTGGATAATTCCTGCAAATATTTTTTGATATTTGGCATGAGCTTTGCTGTAATTGCTGCCATCACCAGCATCGAGTAGCTTGTCTTTTTCTCCCACTGGATTGGGATTAGCAGCAATGTAGTGATACTGGAGATAGCGAGCTGCTTGTCCGGTGGGACGATAGACACTAGGGTTCAGTTCTTGTGGGGATAGATTAGTTTTCAACCTAGGGAAAAATTGCTCGGTGTAGTAAGTATCCAGCGCTGTATCCCATTCGGTAGGAATAAAGTTGCGCTCCAGGTTGCGGAAACTCCCATTCAAATCCACCATTGCTTTAACAACGTTGCTGTCTGCTGCTAGCATCCCTACTTGGTTGTTCAAATTTTCAAAGTAGGATTCAAACTGCTCGGCTTTGGTGCTGCTGATACCTGCAAGTTGCTCAGCGATTTTGTTTCTGAGGGTGGCTTGTGTTTGATACCAACCAATCCCACTAACTACCACTACAGAACCAAGGCTAACTCCTAGGAGCAACGCTTGCATCTTGGATTGAATTGTCCAGTCGCCGAGTAGTTTGAGATTACCCAGTTTGAGATTACCTAGGGAGCTATTACGGAATTCACGCAAGCGATTTAGGGAATTTAACATCTTTCTTACTAACTATAAAGAGTGCTGTAGATACCAATAAACCAAGATATTTAATGGGAGCATCTCACTTTTACATCCCAGCTAGAAATTGGAATTTTGAGGCAGGATGCAGGATGCAGGATGCAGTAGCCATAACAAGTATTTTTACAAATAGGAGATGCTCCCAGTTTGATATTTTTTTGAGGCTTGTTTAAGCTAGCTTGTTTAAGCTTTTTATTGGGGGGTTTATATTTCTTACTTATCTATATCAGGTTAACTTGTTTAAGTCAAGCCATTTTTCAAGATTTTTATAGGTAAATTATTTTTGGTATTAAAGTAGGAAAAGTAGGAAAAGTAGGAAAAGTAGGAAAAGTAGGAAAGGTAGGAACTTATTATAATCACGATTAAAAAATCAAAAAATAGCTTATTATGGGTTTAGTTATCACAATACAGGTCAACCCATGCTAACTGAACTTCAAAAAAAGAAACTGACCCATTATTTTCATGTATTTGACGCCGATCGAAATGGTGCTTTGGAAAAACCTGACTTTGATAAAATTGTCAATGGTTATGCTGAAGCTTACAACATCACACAGGATTCAGAAACCTACCAATATATTTCCTCAACTTATGGTAGGCGCTGGGAGGCTCTTGCAAAAGAGGCAGACACAAACAGTGACAACAAAGTGTCTTTAGATGAGTGGCTTTCCTATCAAGACAAGTTAGTGAACGATCCCAAAAGCGACTTTCTATGGCTGAGAGTAGCAAGCATGTTTATCGACATTCAGGATGTAGATAAGGACGGTACATGGAGCCTTGAAGAATATAAAATCATGTACAAAATTCACGGAATTGGTGATGATACTTTAGCCGCTGAAGTTTTTCCCAAGCTTGATTTTGATGGGGATGGCAAAATTAGCAAAAACGACCTCATGAATCTAGTTGCTGATTTCTACTTGAGTGACAACCCACAAGCGCCCGGTAACTTGTTCTTTGGTGCTTACGAGTAAACTGACACTTAAGGATTCAGAGCGCAGATAGATGTTGCCTGAGAATCTGAATTCATCGGATTCTCAGGCAAATTTTATCTGCAATCCCAGCAATGTGTATCTAAAAAATAAAGAAGGAAGATTCGATAGTTACCCTAATACATATTGGGAGCATCTCAATTTGTTTGTGGACGACATCAAGCTGGTGAATCGAGACAGAGCGATCGCTAAATTCAGCCAAGTTGAGCGAAAAGTTATGAAAATTTTAAATCTAGCCTTAGTCTTGGGAACAAGCGACAACAAAGTATTAGTATAGATGACAACGGTATGAATATCAAACATCAGAAGCGAGCTTGTTCAAAAACAATCGTTAAACCGAGCAATGCCTCGTTAATGCTCATGAATATAATTAATGCCAGTGACATTCTTAAGCGGTATGCCGAGCAGGAACGCTATTTTCTAAATCTTAACCTTAGTCGAGTTGACCTGAAGGGTGCTGACCTACAGGGAAGTGATTTTAGTCATGCCAACCTCAATAGTGCTGATTTAAGTTCCACCAACTTAAGCCACACTAATTTGATTTGGACAGATTTAAATCGAGCCAACTTAAGACAGGCAAACTTAACTCAAGCCAGTCTGCTCCACAGCAGCTTTTGTTGGGCGGATTTAAAGGAAGTCACATTAATTAACGCCAACCTGAGTAATGCTCTTTTAAATCATGCAAATCTAACTTCTGCCTGTTTAAAGGGTGCTAATTTAAGTGAAACGTCTTTAGAAGGCGCTTGTTTGGTTCAAGCAATTCTGAGTCAAGCCAATTTATTGAAAGCAAACTTGAAAGGGGCGGATTTTACGGCAGCCAACCTCGATGAAGCAAATCTGCGTCAGACAAATTGGGAAGGTGCCATCTTAAGCCAAGCCTCGTTACAGCGAGTCGATCTGGAAGAGAGCCAGCTTAATGAGGCAATTTTAAAGAGAGCTGATTTGACGGAGGCTGATTTGGTTGGGGCTGATTTGAGATATGCGGATTTGACAGAAGCAATTTTGTGCCGAGTGGCTCTAGAGTTAGCCAACTTAGTTGGCGCTGACTTAAGCCGTGCTAATCTAAAACGAGCCTCTCTATTTCGAGCCGATCTAGAGGGAGCACTCTTGCGAGATACCAATCTAGTTGAGACCGATCTGAGACACACTAGTTTTAAAGATACTCAGCTAATGGGTGCTGATTTCTCTGGTTGTCGCGTCAAAGGAGCCTGCTTTACAGACGCTCAAGGGTTAACTTGCCAACAGAAGCAGTGGCTCAGAGCCAATGGAGCCTTGAATATCCCAACCTAGTGCAAGAAGGCTGGAGGCTGGAGGCTGGAGGCAGAAAGGAAGAAAGCTTGTACAATAAGCTTTTTAATCTTTTTGAGCTGGTGGGTTATTTCCGCCGTGATGTACTAGCAAATTGTTTTTTGAATGAAAAATCTTGAAGAACTTGTTGAATTTGCGATCGAGTTAGTTGCTACAGAAACAGGGTTTTCTCTTAACTTTATTCAAAAGGTAATCTTGCGAGAATCTCTACTTGAATACAAAAAAACTTACGCTCAAATTGCTGAAGAAAATAATTATTCGGAAAGCTATATTAAGTTTTCAGTTGCCCCTAAGTTATGGCAGTTGCTTTCACAGGCAATCGGTGAAAAAGTTAATAAAACGAATCTCCCGGCGCTGCTAGAACAGCATTTGGTAAATCCGAATAATCCTTCGCCCACTGAGACAACAACAGCAACTCCGACGAGCTTGACTGCGGAAAACTATGTTTTAGAATCTCCAGAAGGGCAGGTTCCCCTCGCTTCGGGCCTGTACGTTGAGCGATCGACCATTGAACAAACCTGTTATCAAGAAATTCTCCAACCCCGTGCATTCATTCGTATTAAAGCACCCCGAAAAATGGGGAAGACTTCCCTAATCGCACGCATTTTGGATTATGGGAGCAGTCAGAATTACCACACAGTGAGACTTAGCTTACATTGCGCTGGCACACAGGTGTTTGCTTCGAGCGATCGCTTCTTACGCTGGTTCTGTACCAATGTCACTCAGCAGTTGGGTTTGGTATCTAGATTAAATGACTACTGGGATGAGGATATGGGAGCCTTGATGAACAGCACGATTTATTTTCAAGGTTATATTCTCAAGAAAATCTCTCACCCTATTGTTTTAGCACTAGATGGTATCGACCAATTATTTGAGTATCCAGGACTCGCTGGTGATTTTTTCGTTTTGTTGCGTTCCTGGTATGAGGAAACAAAGGACACTTCGGTTTGGCAGAAGTTACGAGTCGTGATGGCTCATTCCGTTGAAGTTTACATTCCCTTACCCACTAATCGCTCTCCGTTTAATGTAGGATTGGCGATCGAACTACCTACCTTTAAGCAAGAACAGGTGCAGGATTTAGCTCAACGTCACGGACTTAAACTCACTGTTTCTGAACTAGAGCAGCTAATGAAGCTGACTGGTGGCTTTCCGTATTTAATTCGACTGGCATTGTATGAAAGTGCCAGATTGAAGATTCCTCTGCAAACGTTACTGCAAGATGCCACGAAAAATACTGGAATCTATCAAAAACATCTTCAGTCTCAGTTGTGGAACCTTCAACGGCATCCTCAGTTGGCTGACGGCTTTAAGCAGGTTTTAACGGCTCCAATCCAATTAGAAAAAGAGCTGGAGTTTAAGTTGAAGAGTTTAGGATTGGTGTATCTTATCGATAGTCAAGCAACTGTTAGCTGCGAGCTATATCGAGAGTTATTCCACAATTATTGTTCTTGATTGAAAACTGTCAGCAGACTAAAAATATTTTCAGAAGACTTACCATCCGTTCATTTGAGCTAGGAAACTCAAGAAGCCGAAATTAAGAGAAAATTAGCTAATTTGAACTTTTAGGAGACTGATATTTTGAACCATCCGGCATAATTGCACCTTCTAGGAAAGCAGCACTGAGTTCAGAAACGCTCACTTTAGCATCTTTTAAATTTGCACCAGTGAGGTAAGCACCCTCAAGGTTGGCACCACTCAAACTGGCATTTTTCAAAATCGCCCCGCTCAAGTTAGCCTGTTTCAAATCCGCACAAATTAGGTTAGCGCCAGTAAGGTCGGCACTACTAAAGTTAACCTTATTTAAACGCGCAAAACTAAGCTTGGCATAACTAAGATTTGCTCCGCTAAGTTTAGCGTGGGAGAGGATAGCATTATCGAGATTGGCGTGGCTCAAATTAGCATTACTGAGATCGCTTTTATTCAAATTAGCTTGACTCAAATTGGCACCAGGAAGATTGATATCGACTAACTCTGCACCGGGAGCATCTAAACCTCTAAGAGAAACATTATCCTCATTCAAATCTTGGAGTGCCAAAATTCTGGCATAGCTAACTTTGACATCGTGTGCTGCATCAATTGTACTCCAAGCTTGGTAGTGAAATTGCTTGCGGCGATCGGGCGCTTCTTTAATGAATAGAACTAAAGCAACGACAAGACTGAGAGCATCAGCACCTTCTAGAATCTCTGCAAGTAAAGAATTATCATCCGCCCCCACATAAATTACGAGGAACAAGATTGCTGAAACACTAGCGACTAACCAAGCTGGTTGCGCCCAAAAATTATCAATAAATGTTTCTAAAATTCCTTTGAGAACTTCACCTAGTCGTTGAATAAACGATCGACCCTGAAATTGCTGATAACTATCAGTTATTTTCGAGAGCATTTTTTGAATAAATTCACCATCCAATTTAAGGGATACTAAAGGCTTTTTCTGTTGCTCTGTTTGTGGTGGCAGTGGCTGGGATTCGTTTATTAATTGTGTCTGAGTTGCTGAAGTATTTTTAAGAGTTACTTCTTTTTCATCTCGGACAACATTTGGTGTAGTTTCCACACCTGCACCTTTTAGCATCAAAGCAGTAATTGCTCTGTAAGCCTCTGTCCACGCCAGCTTTACTTCTGGAGTCCAATCTTGCTGTAGATACTGCTCAAAAGCCATCAGCAGTGCGTCTCCAACTGGACCATAATATTTGGGAATTACCCCATAGCCAATGTGTCTGCCTCCCAAGGCGTTGAGAACTGGTTCCAAAGCTTCTGGAGAGCGAAGATTTTCTACTACTAAAACCAGAGCATTAATGAGCTTTTTCTGTTGGATTTTTATATCAATCTTGGCAAACAGCGGTTTAAATTCTGGGTGAGCTGCAAATAAGTTTTCGTAGAAGCTAGCGGCAAATTCATCAGCACGAGGTTTAACTTTCTCGAAACTTTGTTCTAAAAGTTCTACATTTAATGACATATTTTCCCCTAAATTACGAATAATTTTTCCCCTGTTGTAAGACAGGGGTATCTGAATTGTCTAGCGCTTACTAATGCTTTTTACACAGTTTCTAGTGCATAATCTTCTTTTGCACCATCTAACATCAAAGTGCTAATTGCTCCAAAGGCATCCACCCAAGCTTGTTTGACTTCAGGTGTCCAATCTTGCTGGAGATACTGTTCAAAAGTTGTCAGTATGGCTTCTCCAACGGCGGGATAATGTTGGGGAACTGTCCCATATCCAACGTGTTTTGCTCCTAGATTTTTGAGAGCATTTTCTAAAACCTTTGGCTTGCGAAGATTTTCTACTACCAAGACTAAAGAAGCTAACAAAAGTTTCCGTTGTTTGGCCATATTAGTTTCGGCAAACAGCGGTTTCACTTCTGGGTGAGCTGCAAACAAGTTATCGTAAAAGCTAGCGGCAAATTCATCAGCACGAGGTTTAACTTTCTCGAAACTTTGTTCTAAAAGTTCAACATTTAAAGACATAATGCGTGTTCCTTTCTTGAAAGTTGATAATCCCTTATCTAAAGACAGGGTTTTTTAATGATACAGCTCAGATGAATGCTTTTGACAGAGTGTTGGGAATCTAAGAGTTTCTTCGCTTGCGTTAGGGCAAAATATTACAAACTCAAGTTTTCCAACTCTTGCCACAGGGTAGCCATAAACTTATCTGCATCCTTGATTTCCATTTCTCCCAATTTTTCCCACTCTTCACTGCTGTAATCTAAATCGAGTCCCATCACGTCTTGCGTCCAATAAGGCAAATTAGAGGGGTTTTCCATTAGTTCGCAGGTGATCTTTAAGATGTCTGTTCCGGTCATATTTTTTCTCACCTTTGTCGCCAAGCAAAATGAAAGCAATTTTACCAAATTACTTTCTGGGGAAATGGATATGAGAAATGCCATGTTTTGGGCTAATAAAAACTTGTCTAACTTCATTGGCAGATTGTCCTATTCCTAGTTTTAAGGTACTCAAGTAAGGTGTTATTGGCGATGACAGAAGTTAAGTTAAATCTATCACAATTAGTTTACATCTCAGGAATTGTCCAAAAACAATTGACGATAATACCGATCCACAAACTTTTTTAAGAAAGCGGCGCTTACATAGCATGAGTAGTTATGATGAGTATCTCCTTTCAAACTATTAGCAAAATCAACCACACTTTTCACAATAAAAAATTCGACCCTTTTTGTTGGTGTTGTACTCAAGCTTGTTGCTAAAGCAACAGCATAAGACTCCATATCAAGAGCCAACAGTTTTCTTTCAGTCAGCACTATTCCTTCAATCATTGCTGCATCAGCCACAACAGCAGATCCACATCCCATAGAACCTATATGAGCGACTAAAGGACTGCCGGGATGACCATCATCTAGAGGATATTCCCGATCGATCTCCTCAAGGACAGCCTCATCATGTCTAAATAGTTCTAAAAGTTGCCAAAGCCAAGCATCAATCTGAACTGGTTCAAAATTAGGTTGTAGTTTTCCGCTAATAACTTTACCAGAGCCATAGTCAAATACCTTATTAGCGATCACTAGATCGCCCATCGTGACTTGACCTTCAACTCCGGCACAGATTCCTGTCATGACAACCACTGAAGGAGACCACAAGATAATACTCTTAGTCGTTAAAATTGCGGCTTGCGGCATTCCCATGTGTAGTTGTGAGACTGCAACTATTTTGAATGTTTTGTCGTCTATTTTATAGTGGGCGACTTGATAAATTACCCCTTCTCTTTCAACATTTATCCATTCAACATCAAAAACTTTTTGAACCCATTTTTTTTCTTTGTATAAAGCGGCAACAACGAGAAGGTCTGCTTTGTATTCTTGGGAAGACTGTTCTATTATGAGCGAATCCTGAAGCAAAGAATCCATACTTGTTCTCCTGAATAATCAACAATTAGCATGATGTTAAAGCGGCGATCGCTCTTTAAGTCACGAGCAGCACTTCAATAAATCGATTCCAGGTCAAGGGTTGCCCTCCCGTGCGATCGCGTAGAAACGCAATTGAGAGGTCTTCGCTATTTTTTGCTCTTTTTTACAAAATCATGTCCGAGGTAACGGGATTTTGAAGACCTTTATTAAGGATATTAATCCTTATTGTTTAATAAGTAAAGTAGGAAAAGTAGGAAGATTCCTTGGGCGACTATATAAAGCGACTCGACCTGAGCTATTAATTTTCAAAACAGCTCTCGATCGATACCAACCCATGAGTTAAGCAGAAAACTCCTTTACCGCAGGAATCTTGCGAATTCAATTCGGGAGATTTTCAATTAATCTTGAATATGCTCAAACAGAATTTTGAGATATTTATCCAAAGATTTATGAGGTGTTTCTTTTCTCCACATGGCAGTCGATCGGGCGTAGTGTACGGGATGGTGGAGCGACACAAACAGAACTTGAGGATGGGGCAGTGCTGCTGCCTCCTGGGGCATGACTGCTACCCCTTGTCCTGCGGCAACCAGAGCAATCATTGAGGCATGGCTATCGGCTTGCAGGTGCAGATTTGGCGTAAATCCCGCTTCGTGGCAAACACCGCAGATACGATCGTTCCGCCCTGGAAACTTCTCTTCAGACATCCCAATAAATTTTTCTGATGCCAGGGAAGCTAAATTAATTGAGGATTCACGTGCCAATGGATGCGTATCCGGTAATACAGCAGCGATCGGCACTTTCTTAACGCATTTGACTGTAAACTCGGAATCTAACTCATCAGGTGGATTGCCCATAAAAGCAATATCGATCGAGCCATTTCGCAAGGCTCTAACTTGTTCGCTAGGTGGCATCTCCTGGAAACGCACGGCAACTTCAGGATAGGCTTGTCCAAAGTGGTTTAGGGTTTGTTAGATTTAGGGTGAATGCAATTCGTGTTAAACTAGACAAGTGAAAAACGTTGCAAAAGTACGAATTTATCCCACCAATGAGCAGAAGGAAGCACTATCACAAGCTTTCGGGTGTGCCAGATGGTTATGGAATAACTCACTGAATGCAACAAATGAACTCTACAAAGAGACCGGTAAAGGGCTTTCCCAGATTGGGATGAATAGTCGCTTAGAATTATAAGGTATTTGACTATACCTATGTGCCTATTATCCTAAATTGATTATTATTACCGTCTCCCAAAAATGAGTGAAGTTGCCATATATATTGAACTGTTGCGAACCTGAGAAAACTTGCCTATATTTCAATATCAATGGATGGGTTCATTTCTCACAGATATCCTCCACTTTCTTTTTCAACAAACGTTTCAACATTGACTGTAATAATAATCAACGTTTTATGCCCCAAGATAGCTATCAACTCGGTGGCAGTTTAACCATTGATGCACCTAGTTACGTACAGCGCCAAGCCGACTCCCAACTGTATGAAGCCTTGAAGCAAGGAGAATTCTGCTATGTCCTCAACTCCCGGCAGATGGGCAAATCCTCACTGCTGGTGCGAACCAAGCATCGCCTTCAAAAAGATGGCTTTCGCTGCGCAGCCGTCGATTTGAGCGTGGTGGGAAGCGAACAAATTACTCCAGTGCAATGGTACAAGGGATTCGTAGGTGACTTATGGCTACAGTTGGGGCTACTGGAAACCTTGAACCTGAAAACTTGGTGGCAAGAACGCAATGATCTCGGTTTACTGCAACGGCTGCGGTGGTTTATTGAGGAATTGCTACTGGTGCAGTTTCCCCAACAACGGCTGTTTATATTTGTCGATGAAATCGACAGTTTGCTAGGTCTTAACTTTTCTATTGATGACTTTTTTGCCTTAATTCGCTTCTGCTATAACCAACGGGCAATCAACCCAGAGTATCAACGCATTACCTTTGCCATTTTTGGGGTCGCAACTCCCTCGGATTTAATTCGAGACAGAACAAAGACACCGTTTAATATTGGGCAAGCGATCGAACTCATTGGTTTTGAATGGGAGGAAGTGACTCCTTTAATTCAAGGGTTGGAAAAGAGGGTAGAACAGCCTGAATCGGTTGTGAGGGCAATTTTAGACTGGACGGCCGGACAACCGTTTTTGACTCAGAAGTTGTGTCATTTAGTCGTGCAATTGAGTCTGGGGACAATGGGGAACGGTAGCAAGATGAGTATTCCACCAGGTACGGAATCGTTCTGGATTGAGAACTTGGTCAAAACTCGCATTATTGAGCGTTGGGAATCGCAGGATGAACCGGAACATCTCAGAACTATCTGCGATCGCATCGATCGTAACGGCCAGCGGGCTGGTAGAATTCTAGGCATTTATCAACAAGTTTTGCAAGAAATTGAAATAAAAAGTGATGATAGTCAAGAGCAGATTGAATTGTTACTCAGTGGCTTAGTCGTCAGACACGAGGGAATATTAAAGGTAAAAAATCGCATCTACCAACAAGTATTTAATCTGCAATGGGTTGAAAAAAAATTAGGGAACCTGCGGCCTTACTCGCAGATGCTAGAGGCTTGGGTAGGTTCGGGGCAGCAGGATAAATCCCGCCTCTTGCGCGTACAAGCTTTAAAAGACGCTCAAAGCTGGGCGCAGGGCAAAAGTTTAAGCGATTTGGACTATCAGTTTTTAGCAGCTAGCCAAGAAATAGACAGACAAGAATTGCAATTATTTTTAGAAGCAGAACGGCTTAAGGAAGTAGAAGCGAGGCTGGCGCTAAAGAAAAAAAGTGCCAAACGCCAAACTTATTTGATTGCGGGACTTTCGTTCGCTTTAGCGATCGCGATCGCAGCAGGAATATTCGGTTTCTTCCAGTATCAAAAAGCGATCGCTAGCCAACGCAATGAAGAAATTGAAAAAATTCAAGGAATGGCTAGATATTCGGGAGCACTCTTTGCCTTAGATAAAAGGTTAGATGCTTTAATTGAAGCGCTTAGGGCCCGAAAAGAACTCAAACACTTGGCCTCAACCGACCCCCAAACAGAAACAATGGTGGAGTTAGCATTGCGGCGGTCAATTTATGGAGCTGTAGAATTTAACCGCTTTTCGGGTTATGCTTCTGCCAATAACACATTAGATGTAAGTTCTGATGGCGAGATGATTGCTGTGGCAACAATGCAAGATGGCATCCAAATTTGGCAGCGCGATGGCAAGTTGGTGGGCACGCTCAAGGGACATCAAGGCCCAGCTCTTGGAGTGGCCATCAGCCCCAACGGTCAGCTTATTGCTTCAGCAAGCGGAGACACAACTGTCAAACTCTGGCGGCGTGACGGTACTCTGCTGAAAACTTTGAAAGGGTTTAAAGCTTCAGCTAGCAAAGTAAAATTTAGTCCTGACGGAAAACTGATTGTTTCGTCCGGTGCGGACGGTACGCTAAAACTTTGGCGCGTCGATGGCACATTGCTAAAGACCTTGACAGGGCATGGCGAGATCGTTACGCAAGTAGTTTTTAGCCCCGATGGACAACTGATTGCCTCGGCTTCTGACAACGGCATTGTAAAACTCTGGCAGCGGGATGGCACGTTGCTGAACACACTTCCAGATATTCAATCTCCTGTTTTATCAATTGCCTTTAGTCCTGACGGCAAAACCCTGGCAACGGGCAATGGAGACGGCAAGCTGCAACTGTGGCAGCGTGACGGCAGTTTGTTAAGGAGTTTCACCGCCCACGATGCTGCAATTAACGCACTAGCTTTCAGCCGGAATGGGCAGATCATCGTCTCTGGCTCTGACGACAAGATGCTAAAATTCTGGAGTCTTGATGGTACTTCTTTGAATTCCATTAAAGGCCATGACAGTACCATTAAAGATCTTGCATTTAGTCCCAGCGGCGACACACTATTCTCTGCATCTTGGGATGGCACTGTAAAACTCTGGAAATTACGCAGTCCTTTGCTGACAGTTCTGCGGGGACATACGGCTGGAATTTGGGGAGTGGCTTTTAGCCCCGACGGACAGTTTGTGGCTTCATCGAGTCCGAAGGAGGTTATCCTTTGGGGCAAGGACGGGATTAGTAATAGGCGTTTAAAAGGGCCCAACCCTCTGTTTAGCTCAGTTGCTATCAGTCCAGATGGTAAAATAATTGCAACTGTTAGTGCAGACCAATCGGTCAAGCTTTGGAGTGCGAACGGTATATTGCTTCACAGTCTCAAAGGGCATCAGGGTGGTATTAGGAAAGTCGCTTTTAGCCCTGACGGTAAGATGATTGCATCTTCGAGTACCGATCGCACAGTTAAACTTTGGCGCGTCGATGGCACCGAAATCGCTACTTTTAGAGGACACACGGCGGGGACTTGGGGGGTGGCTTTTAGTCCCGATGGTTCGACACTTGTATCGAGCAGTGGCGATAAGACAGTAAAGCTTTGGCATTTGGCTTCGGTTTTGAATAACCAGCGCAAGTTAGATTCTAAATCAGAGGTCAAAAGTGAGGATAGCTTATTCAAGACTCTTCAAGGTCACAACAGTGCAGTCATGAACGTAGCTTTCAGCCCTAATGGCGAATTGATTGTTTCGGTGAGTGAAGACAAGACGGCTAAACTTTGGAGTCGTGACGGAAAGTTACTCCATACTCTTAAGGGACATGATTCTGGGATTTGGAGTGTAGCCTTTAGCCCTGATAGCCAGACGATCGCTACAGGGAGTAATGATGGGATGATTAAACTCTGGAAGTCTGACGGTACATTCCTGGCAAATCTAATTGGACATAATGCTGGGGTTAAGGGATTAGCTTTTGCTGCTGATGGCAAAACTCTGGCTTCGGCTTCTGAGGACAAGACGGTAATTTTGTGGAATTTAGAGCAGTCTGTAGAGCTAGATAAGGTGGTAGCGGCGGGTTGCGATTGGGTGCGAGATTATCTGCGGACTAACGCAGAGGTGGAAGAGGGCGATCGGCAACTTTGTCAATACTCATGAGTCCGAAGCGCCTCTCGGAATCAACCTGAGATTCTAGTTGGGGGATTAATTGACCAATTTAGTATATTGACAAAATCAAATACTTGTGCAGTACGAGGCTTACAGCAATATAACTTTACACAAACATACCAACTTTATCTATTTCTCGTTGCTCTAAAAAACTGAATAATAGAGGAGCTTTTTGGTGAATGTCCGCTTACAGTAATTGAGCCCTTGTCCTTCTGCCCTCTGCTATCTGCATAAAAGCCTTCTTTTATTAACGGCCGGTTTTGGGGCATAAGATTAGCGAGCGTTCCTTGCTGTGTGCATACTACTCAAATGGAGTCACTACATGAATGTTGACGAAGTTCTGGACACTGTAGAACAAAGTCTGCTATCTAGGCAACTGAGTTCCCTTGAGCGCTTAATCCTGTGTCAGTCATGGTTCGGACGCGGTTATAGCGAGATGGCAGCCGATTGTGCCTATAGTATCGCTCATATCAAGGATATTGGCTCCCAGTTGTGGCAGGCTTTTTCCAAAACATTAGGGGAGAGGGTAACGAAAAAAAATCTGTTTTTAGTGCTGAAGCAATATCTGTTCTCCCGGACAGGTGAAACAGTCAATAGTGACCAGTTACCTGTTACCTTTTCCTTGGTAGAAGTAATAGACGCACCACTAATGCCTACCACTAATCAGTTATCAGTTGCCACTGATTTTGTGGAGGCTTCAGACTCAGGGGAGAGCGAGCAATTATCAGGGATTTGCGATCGAGGAGAATTGGTAAATGAAGAAGATGAGTGGCTTTTTAGAGTGCAGCAAAAATACCAAACTTCTACAGATAATACAGAGGAAGAAAATAATTTAAAATCCCCAGTCATACAAAGCGAACCAACAATTCCTAGTGGTTATTTGCGGTCTAATTGGACTTTCAGGAAGCAGACGTTACCGTTTCTGCCGGGCTCAATCAATTTTTGGGCTCGTTGTGTGCTAATCTCAGCAGGCAGTTGCATCTCAATCCCATGCTGAACGAGTATCGCGAATATGGGTAGCAAGACCAACTTTAGGCATCTGTTTAAGGAAGCTACCATCTTTAAGAGCGAGCTTCAGTTCTAATTATTGAAAAAGCTGGGAATTGAAAAGGAATGACTATGGAGTGTAAAATTTACCAGTTTGAAAATGAGATTTGCCAAGAAATATCTTCTTTATCAAAATTAGACAACTGGCATTGTTTTCTCGCTCTTCTAGAGGATTATGTTATAATTTTTTTGATGGCTGCCACTTGTTCAATTTCCTGGTATCTTTACCCTGTGGCAGTTTTAATTATTGGGTCTCGCCAGCGTGCATTGGCGACGCTTCTCCACGAAGCGTCTCACAAAACTTTAGCCAAAAATAAACTTCTTAATTTTGCGATCGGTACTTTTTTTTCTGGCTACTTTGTTTTACAAACAATGGGGTCTTATCGAGAATCTCATGTGCGATTTCATCACGGACATTTCGGCGATATTGAACTAGATCCAGATTACAAATTTGCTATTGAAGCAAAATGGTACGATCGACCTCAATCTGTGGAAAACTTTACGCTCCACAACATAGTTTTGCCATTTTTGTTGGCAAAAGTTCCCCGCTACTTGTGTTCCTTAATCGAGCATCGGCTCTTGGACAAGCGCAATCGTCAAGAGACGATTATTATGATTGTTTACCTGGGAGTTATAGCATCTGTTTTCATCGGGTTCGGATTGGGCAAGTATATTTTGCTATTTTGGATCGTTCCTTATTTAACCACCTTCCAAATCATTGGCTGGTTTATTGAAATGAGCGAACATTATCCGTTGATGAACAATAGCATTAATCTCTACCAGACTCGCAATCGTCACAGTCATTGGCTGGAAATTTTTTTGACAGGAATGCACAATGAGAGTTATCATCTTGTTCACCATTTGAATCCGGCAATTCCCTTCTGGAATGTTCCCAAGGCACATCAGGTTTATCTTCAGGATAAAAACTATGCTCTATTCGATCGCCAAGCAGGAGGAATATTTATTTCTGCCAATAATGCACCGAGTGTAATTCAAAGTGCGATCGCCACCCTTCGTTCCCCAAGCGAAAAAAATTCGGATTAACTCGACAAAACCCATCTTGAAAAACTGTTCAAAACTTTAAGACCATTTGAATGAAGGAAAATAAAATGATTGACCCACAGACCCGTATTTCCCAAATTAAAGCGAATGGAGGAGAATTTGCCAAACATATCGGCGAATGGAGAGACGCACCAGCTACATTTACTGAGGAAACACTGGAAATATTTGGACGTCCAGTGATGGAAAAATGGGAAGAACCTTACATGAAAGAACTTGCCAATATTGTGGGTCCAAATGGGGGGAAGATCCTTGAGGTTGGTTTTGGTCTGGGAATCTCAGCCAGATACATACAGCAACATGAAATAGAGGAGCATATTATCATAGAAGGTAACGCTGACGTTTTTGTAAAACTTGAAGAGTTCGCCCAGCAAGCTAAACACAAAGTCACACCAATATTTGGTCTTTGGCAAGATGTTGTAGATTCGTTACCAAATGATAGCTGCGACGGAATTTTATTCGATATAGCCCCAATAACTGAAGATGAAGTAATATTGCTGCGTTATTCCTTTTTTGAACAGGCGTATCGTCTTCTTAAAAAAGGAGGTGTTTTTTCTCAATTTATGCACGAAATTGAAATCACACCCCATTACCGCCAACTCCTAAATAAAGCAGGGTTCTTCAACATAACCGGTACTCTTTGCTCGGTGAACCCACCAAAGGATTGCCTATATTGGGATAAGCCAGTGATGCTTGCCCCAATCATAATCAAATAAAGCCGGTAATTTGAAGAAGTCAACAACCCAGCGCTGCCCTTCAGGACAGCGTTGGCTTGAGAAGAGATTCTCACAACCTTAAACTCCCCAAAAGCTAAGATGCAGATTAAGCCTGGTATTGAGACCCTCGCTGTTCACACAGGACACCCGCTAGACCCCGGCACTGATGCTGTTACACCAGCAATTCACCTCTCCACTACTTTTGCCAGACAATCAGATGGGAGTTATCAGCACCCGTATGATTACATTCGGTGTACCAACCCAGGACGCGACAACTTAGAAAAATGCCTGTGTGAGTTGGAAGGGGGAGAAGCAGCAGCAGCAGTCGCTTCTGGTTCAGCCGCAACTGCGAGTGTGTTCCTAGCTTTGGAACCAGGGGCGCATGTTGTAGCACCTCTAGATGCCTACTGCGGCACAGGTTTATTGCTAAACACCGTGTTTGCACGCTGGCATCTAAAGTCCACCTTCGTGGATATGACCGATTTGAATCAGGTGGAGAAAGCCATCAGTCTCCCTAACACCCAATTGGTTTGGCTGGAAACCCCCTCAAACCCATTGCTCAAGATATCGGATATTGCAGCGATCGCACAAATGGCTCATCAGGTAGGAGCTAGGTGTGTTTGTGACAACACCTGGGCAACACCTGTACTACAACGTCCGTTCGAGTTAGGAGCAGATTTGGTGACCCATTCTTTCACAAAATATTTAGGGGGACACGGCGATGCGATGGGCGGGGTTGTCGTATCCAGAGTGAAAGATGAGTTTTTCGAGCGGATTCGGCAGATTCAGGTTGGAATGGGGATTGGGAACTCACCATTTGATGCTTGGTTAATTCTCAGGGGCATTCAAACTTTGCCTTTGCGGATTAAGGCGAGTTCAGAAGCAGCAAGTTACATTGCCCAATTTTTGAGTAACCACCCTAAAGTTAAGCGAGTTTACTATCCGGGGTTGCCGGAACATCCAGGTGCTTCCCTCGCTGCCCGACAAATGCTCTACGGCGGTGGGATGGTTTCTTTTCAGGTAAATAGCCGAGAGGAAGCCTTTCAAGTGGCAGGGAAATTGCAGGTGTTTACTTCAGCAACCAGCTTGGGAACGGTGAAAAGTTTGGTGGAAATTGGGGCACTCATGGAATCAATGCAAAACCTCGATACCAGCAGTGTTGAAGCCTTTATACCTGATGACTTATTGCGCTTATCCGTTGGTATTGAGGACGTAAAAACCCTGATTTGGGATCTCGAACAAGCTTTAAGCTAAAGTTCGCCTTTGCCAATCCCTACATTCTGTGCTTCAAGACTTTGATGATACTGCATTTGATTAAACAAGGCGATCAACAGAATGAAAGCAACAAAGAAAGCAGGATTGGCCATGCCTATGTCAGAAATAACAGTAGAATGTCAACAATATCTAGAAAATCTAGGAGACTTACACATGACAGCAACACAGACTTTTTCCTTATTTGAGTGGAAGTTTTCTCTTAAACTGGCTTTCCTTTATATCCTGGCAAAACTCAAGTTTGTTCATGGTTGGTTGCCAGAAAAATTGAGAGAACAATTACCGACTGGCTGGAATAATCAGATGTTCTGGGTGGCTTTTAAATCCGGCGGGCAAACACTATACTTTGACTATTATTGCCGATTGAAAGAACCGAAATTTTACAAACCTAGAGTATCGGTTGCCCCGGAATTTCAGCTCACTGAGGAACAGATTCGTGGTTTCTATCTTTAATGTGCTAAAACGAGCTAAGCTGTTCGGCATTTAAAGGAGGATAGTAGGGTGCGTCAGTAATAAGCGTTTCCCATGTATAGTAAGTGTTCTAGCTGACGCAGCTTACCTGGATCGTTAATGGTTTAAATGCTCCACAGCTTAGGCTAGAAAAAAGTTTTAGATCATGAATTATGCAAGTTGAGTGTGGAACAGCTTATCAATAGCAACGCTGTAATCATTAAAAAAGTTCCTCATGTACCAATTTCAAGACTCCCTTCCAAAACTGCCTTTACCACGACTTGAAGATACCTTAGAGCGTTATCTCGAAATAGTCGCACCGCTATTGAGCGAGACAGAAATGGCTCAAACAAAGGCAGCAGTGATCGACTTTCAGCAGGGGAGCGGGCCAGTTCTCCAGAAGCAATTGGAGATGATTGACCGTTCAACGAATACCAGCTACTTGCATGAATTCACACTGAATAGCAGACTAGAAAATCGGTTGTCTATTCCCTTCGATCAAGGCAATGCAATCCTGGTTTCACCAGTCTTGACGACCGAGAAATACTCATGCACTCGCTTTGCTGCTACCGTAATTTCTCATGTACTCAAGTTCTACCTGAAAGTCAAACGTCGGGAACTAGAGCCAGACCGGGACATCTATCAAAAAAACCAACCCCCCCTGTGCATGGCTCAGTACGAAAACTTGTTCGGCGTCTCGCGAATTCCAGGAATCAAGCGAGACAGCTTGCAGCGGACAAAGAATCCAGAGCATATAGTGGTCATCCGGCGGAATGTATTTTACGCATTGAAGCTCATCCAAGGAGAGGAACTGCCGATATGGGATGCGATCGCACAGCAGCTAGACTGGATTTTAGAAAATACTCCGGCTGGATCATCCCCCATAGGAGCGCTAACCACCCTCAACAGAACCCCCTGGGCTATTACCCGCTCCTACATGAGTGCTCTATCTCCAGAGAACGCTCACTCCCTAGAGTTGTTGGAAAGCGCTCTGTTTGTCGTGTGTTTAGACGAAACAATACCAACTGACACGGAGGCGGCTCTTGGGAACGCACTTTACGGAGATGGGCGCAACCGCTGGTTCGACAAGTCCATACAGCTAATTTTCACATCCTCAAATCAGTTGGCAATTCATGTTGAACACACCGGATTAGACGGCTATACGGTGTCGCGCTTAATTGGGGAGGTTTACCAGGAGCTTCAGCACGCAAGCGTTCCGCTCTTGGACACCGCTTCTATCCAATTGCAGCCACCAACGCAACTGCGATGGACTTTAGACCGGGAACTTCAGGAAGCGATCGAGCAGGCATCGACAACAGCGGATCATCTGATTGCACAAAACCCTATACGGGTACTAATTTTCAAAGAATTCGGCTCAGACTTTATTCGCCGACATGGCTTGGTTCCCGATGCTGTGGTTGCTCTTTCGCTTCAGCTTGCACATTTTCGTCTGTACGGCGAGCTGACTAGCGCCAAGACATCGGTACATACTAGGGGTTTCCGATACGGGCGAGTCGAGCAGGCGTTCGCAGTCACTCCTGAATCTGTCGAGCTAATACGAGCCTTCAGTGAGGCGACTTCTGACGAGATACGGTACTTGACCCTCAAGCGTGCGGTTATGGCTTATCTTTGGCCACTGTTTGATTGTAAAAAGGGGCAGGGAGTCTATCGTCACCTCTGGGCCCTTCATACTTTAGCTTGTTATCAAGGAGATGTGCTTCCCGATATCTTCCTTGGCAAAGCCTACACCGAGCTTTTCTCCAAGGAGGGAATCATGATTGTTAGCCTAGCTGGCGAAATGGGCAGGGAGCTGATGGGCGGTTCTGCGTGGGACGATTATAGCTATGAAATCAGGTATGTAATGGAGCGTGAAAAGATATCCTTTGGCGTAGCAAGCAAATGTTGGCAGACAGAAAAATTCATCCCTATTCTGAAGCAATGCCTTTTAGAATTTGGAAAGCTGATGGATCAATTTTATGGGAACGATTAAATATATCAAAGCGAAAAATTTTCCGAATTTTTTAAGCTTTGTGTTTCAGAAGTAGAAGCAGGGATGAAAACAAGTATTAAAAGAAAAAACTATGGGGTAAAAATCTGTTTTAATAAATACAGGACTTACGCAGGCACACTACATATAGTGTTGCCTGCGTAAGTCCCGTACAAGTTACTAGGAAAAAAGCTTTTGAAGATAGCTGAAACGACGTTAAATCGCAATAGTCTCTACAAGCTACCCCGACTTATTGAGTAGTTACGAAGAAGAGAGAGGAATTTCTTTTCTGTCATACAGTTTCGCTGTTGTCTCATTAGGTTGGATACCCATCCGTTGGATAATCAGCTTATCTGAAGTAATTTGAACATCGAGAAATGCTCCATTAAGAGTTGCTCCAGCGATGTATGCGGGAATTTTAGAGGATCCATTCGATGTGCCACTAGGACGATAAAATGGGTAATCCCACTTTTCTTGGAGTGTAGGATGGAGGTGTCCTGAGAAAATTGCTACGACCTTGTAAGGGGCAATTGTGTCCCAAAAGTCTTTTCTTTGTTGTTCTGTCCACCACACTTCACCATATGTCCCTGTTGAAAAGCCATCAAATCCATAATGCGGAATAAGCACTACTGGTCGTCCGGATGAACCAACTTTGGTTCGTAGATCCTCAGCAAGAAACGACAGGCTATTATTAGGATTCAGCTTCGGAAATTGGGGCGCTGGTTGATTGCCAGGAAAGAGATTAAGTTGGACAAAATGTACGTCATCCCAGTCCCATGAATAATGCTCATTCGACCAACCAGAAAGACGTGTCCCGCGCTTTCTTTCTTTGATATCCTGGATGACTCCTGCCGGATTTGAAGTGATACCTGTACTTTCTAGATCGTGGTTGCCCAGTCCATCGAACACAAAGCGTGCTTGTCCCTCAATGCTTTGTTGGTACCACTTATACTCATCCCTCGTTCTGGCATTTTGCGTTAAGTCGCCAGCAACTATGATGCCGCGAATATCATTGGTACTTTTCAGGCGACTTTTCATCTCCTGTAAAACCTTGTCTGCCACTTCCTTCTTGGGTTTATTTCCATTATCGTATTGCGGATCGGCAGTAGCCAAAAAGTGGATGTTTCGAGGATACAACCCGCCAGCACCATAAGGGGTGTTTGCCGTGAGCATGTGGTCAGAGTATTGACTGTGACCGAAGTAGTGGGTTTCACAATTCAAATCGTTTCTGTTTGCACCCGAATTCCTCACTTCTTCGATAGTTGCATACCCACCAGCCTGCAAGGGAAGAATACAGAGGAAATCGCTGTCGGTTTCAATCCAGACCTGTAACATCGCCTCCCGTCCACCTGACGGATTGCAGTCTTTATTTGACCAGTTACATGCTCTGTTCTCCCCAGGCGGAATCTTTTGGCCAAAATCGCCATCTGGTATCTTGGCTTGAACGGATACCGAGCTGTGGTTATAGATGTTAAACGCTCGGGCAGGTGATGAGGTAAATGCCAAACATCCAATGGCAATTAGCAGCGTTAAAGCAATATTTCTGAATACTTTCACAGTTCTACTCTCTCTTACACGTATTTTGGCTCAATCCTAAGAAGGTTTAACAGAAACATAGTCACGCTCAGTAAATAACTCATGAGGCTTTGTTTTTGGCTTGAGTTAACAAGTCCACTAAATCATTAATGTTCATTAAGTCAGCTAGCTGAGTCCTGGGAACTTTAATTTTAAGTTCGCGCAGCGATGAGTTAATAATTTCAACAATGTCCAAACTGCTAGTTCCATACTCAGCCATTGATTTTTTTGGGTCTATTTCAGTTTCCTCAAGACCATCAACATTGAGTTTAATGTTTTTGATGACGATATTCAGCACTTCTTCTCGATTCATTATCGGGTTGCTCCTAAATTTTTGTGGATTTTAATTATATTGAAAAATCAGGATAATTTTCCAATAATTACTTTTCGTCGATTTTGGTTTTCAGGGTCGTTGATTTGGAGTTGGAAGATACCCTCCTCAAGGTTAGTGACTGAAACTTTAGACATGACTTTGCCCTTTGTACTTTTTAAACCAAGGAGGAGAAAATCCCTCTGTGAAGGTTTGGATACCAACGATTACTTCTGGCTGTTTTAACCAAGACATTAGCCAATCTAGAGCTATTTCTGTTTGCCGATGCAAGTCTACCGAATGCAACTGCTCGTAATACTGTTTACTCTGGGCTATAGCGTGGGGTGAACAGCAAAACAGTCGCTGTAGTTGTCGGTTGAGGGTTTGGGACATTCCCTCTGTGGCAACTTCATCCACTAAGCCGAATATCTGTGCTTCCGGTGCTTGTATTCCCCGACTGCTGAGGGTCATGTACCGAACTCGTGCTGGTGTTAGACGACGCAGCAGAAAAGGTGCAATTAGGGCTGGAATCATGCCGACGATCGCTTCTGATAGCATGAAGACTGCGTTATTGCTGGCTAACACGATATCGCAAGCAGCTACCAAACCGACACCGCCACCAGTCACGTTTCCTTCTACACAAGCGATGACGGGGCGGCTGGAACTGTAGATTAGCATTAAACAATCAACTAATATTTTGAATAACTCCTGGTCGGGTAAATCACCTTTGGCAAAAGCTTCTTCTAGGTCGAGTCCTCTACAGAAGTCAGAACCTGTCGCTGAGATGGTAATAACTCGGCAAGACTCCTCGTTTATCGCATCTTGGATAGCTCGACTTAACTGAGAAATTAAGGCAGCATTAAGAGCGTTTCCCGATTGCGGTGATGCCAATTTAATCCAAGCTACCCCTGAATCAAGCTGGTATTCAACAGCTTTTGACGTTAACTCCATTCGTATATCCTCTGGTAGTTTTCCACCCGGTTTAACACCAGAAGACTTTGTGTGTCGTAGAGTTTTTCATAGTATCCATTTAAAGTGCTGCGATCGGGTTCGTAGTCTGGACAATCGATATATTTTTCTCGCGTAGACTCAATCGCTTCATATTCTTCTACCTTAAGACGCAGCCGCTCGTTAAGATGTTGGTCGAGATTGAGCGATCGCACCATCTCAGAACCCGCCGCCCCGATATTACCACTGTAAAACTCCCCCTGGCAACCGGAACCGTAAGCAAATAAGGATATCTGATCACCTGGATTGAGATTTTCTGCCGAATTCAACAACCCCAGCAAACAAACAAAATTAGAGCCGCCGTAGCAACTACCAATCCGCTTGGCAAAATAAAGACTTTCTGCTACTTTTTGCTGGAAGTTTAACAGGATAGTTGCCTTGTCTAGTGCAGTCAACCGACTCACTAGGTCGCGGTGAGCCTGAAACGCCATTCCCGGAAAGGGAGCGTGGTAAATGTGCTTTTTGAAATCTGCATCGTAATCTACTTTACCAGCTATTTGTTCGTAATGTTCGTATGCCCCCTCTAACGCATCCAAATACGAATAAATGCTGATTTGACCGTTCATGGTTTCAGTTCTGGAAGTGGGTCGAAAGGTATCAGCAATCTCGTTTGTCCAGTAGCCAGCTTTATCCAGTTCGATTTCGAGAATCTGAGGATTTTCACTAACTATGAAGGCTACAGCGCAGCCGCCGCCTATCGGTTCATGTTCCGTGCCGACAAAATTGCGACTGAAGTCAGTGTTAATTATTAAAGCCTTTTTCCCAGGTCGGATACCAGATGCTACCCAAGATGCAGCCATCTTGAATGCCCCGGTGGAACTGTAACAGGCGTGTTTGACTTCAAAGTTACGGCAATTGGGGCTTAGGTTGCAAAAACGATGCACCCAAGTTGAAATCGGCTTGCCCATATCGACTGCCGACTCGGTGCCGACAATGAGCAGTTCTATATCCTCAATGTCTTCTGGTGACAAGAGCTTTTTGGCTGCATTTACGGCAAGGGTTACAGCATCTTCCCATACTGGATAGACCGATCGCTGTTCGCACATTAAATTAGTAGCTATGTACTGGGGGTCTTGACCGCGTGCCTTCGCTAAATCGGCTAGATCGAGGTAGAATCGCCCTGCGTACAAATTGATTTTTTCAATTCCTACAGGCATTTAACTTCCTTCTTTTGAGTAAGACTTAATCTCAGATGGCTCAAGCCAGCACCGTTTTCGTTGGAAAGGATAGGTGGGTAGCGCAACTCGACGACGCGGGTAATTTCGGTCAAATCCAGCCCAATTTACGTCCCACCCACTCACATACAGAGTTGCTAGACTGTCCAGGAGCGATCGCCACTCATCTTCATCCTTTTTCAAAGACGCTAACCAAGTGCCAGTTCCTTTGGGCAGGCAACGCTTACCCATGCCAATCATCGTGTCTGTTGAACCAATCTCTAAAAAGAGTTCATACCCAGCATCAGCCAGCGTCTGCATTCCTTGATAAAAGCGTACTGGTTGACGAATATGATTGCGCCAGTAGCTGGCATCCAGTATTTCTTGAGGCTGCACCATTTGCCCTGTTACGTTGGAAATAAGGGGAAGAGTAGGGGCAAAGAACTTTACCTGAGAAGCTGTCTCCTCAAAAGTGTTAAGGATGGGTTCCATTAGGTGCGAGTGGAAAGCGTGGGAGACATTTAAAGGATGGGTTGTAATGCAATCATCTTCCAAACGTTCTAGCACCGCCTCCACAGCTTGCCTTGTACCAGAAATTACCGTTTGTGTAGGACCATTGACGGCTGCAATGGAGATAGCCTTTTGGTAGGGCGCGATCGCTTCTAGCACCAATGCTTCTTCAGCAAATACCGCAGCCATTGTCCCCTCACTTGGCAGCGAACCCATTAGTCGTCCGCGTTCGGCGATTAAGCGAAGTCCATCTTCTAAACTGAATACTCCAGCAATGCAGGCTGCAACATATTCTCCCACACTGTGTCCCATGACTGCATCGGGTTCTATCCCCCAAGATTGCCACAATTGAAAGAGAGCATATTCTAGGGCAAAGAGTGCAGGTTGGGCATAGGCTGTGTCATCGAGGAGAGAGGACTGCCCGGACTCTGGATATAAAATTGACAGCAGAGATTGAGAAAAGTTTGGGCGCAGCAGTTCATCGCACTGATTTAGAGCTTCTCGGAATGTGGGCTGAGTATCGTATAGCTGGCGTCCCATACCAACGTATTGAGAACCCTGTCCTGTAAACAGAAACGCTATTTTAGAACGTTTGCGATCGCCTACCTTGCCATCTAGGGTTCCGTCGGTCTTCTTCCCGGAGGTAAAATTACCGAGTTGCTGGCGCAGAGTATCGGCTTCCTCGGCTACTATAGCTAGGCGGTAGTCGAAATGCGACCTGCCAGTGTTCGCTGTGAAGCAAATATCTGGAAGTAACTGATCCGGATGAGCTGCTAGATGACTTTCGTAGCGATCGGCTAGTTGTTTGAGCGCTTTATCAGTTCTTGCTGATAGTGTCAATATATGCAACGGGCGATCGACTGAGAATTTGGGATGTTGGAATTCTGCATTGTCCAGATCCTGCAATCCAACATCTAAAATTGGCAAACCCAAATTGTCTGGTGCCGCTTCGAGCACCACAAAGGCGTTGGTGCCTCCGATGCCAAAAGAATTCACCCCAGCAAAACGGGGCTTGACTTGAGGTGACCAAGGGCGTTGCTTGGTAGGAATTACAAAGGGAGTTTTCTCTAAAGCGAGGATGGGATTAATTTCTCTGAGATGCGGATGAGGAGAAATTTCGCCATGTTGCAGAGATAGCACCGTTTTGATTAAGCCAGCTATTCCAGCTGCTCCTTCCAAGTGACCGATATTGGTCTTAGCTGTACTGAGGGCACACTGCTGCTCTGGCGATCGCCCTTGTCTTAACACCGCCGCCAAAGACTGCACCTCGGTGGCATCGCCCAAGGGTGTACCAGTGCCATGAGCCTCAATATAGTCTATCGACCTAGGTGACACACCAGCGTTCTCCAGAGCTTGGCGGACAAGCGCCTGTTGAGCGAGTCCATTGGGAGCCGTCAAGCCAACGCTGCGACCGTCCTGATTTACTGCCGAACCCCGCAGCACTGCTAAAATGCGATCGCCATCCTTCAGGGCGTCCGACAAGCGCTTGAGGACAACCATGCCACACCCCTCTCCCCGCACGTAACCATCGGCAGCGGCGTCGAAGGTTTTGCAGAGTCCATCTGATGCCATCATTCCAGCTTGAGAAAAGGCGATAGTCCACTCAGGTGACAGGATGATGTTCACTCCACCTACCAGGGCTAGGTTTGACTCTTTAGTTCGCAAGCTCTGACAAGCCATGTGAACGGCTACAAGGGAAGAAGAGCAAGCTGTGTCCAACGTCATGCTTGGCCCTCGCAGATCCAGAAAATATGACAGGCGGTTAGCGACAATGCTATTAAAGATGCCTGTACCTGCTCGCTGAGGTGGGTTGAGCAACAGCTTGTAATAGTCGCAAGTAAATAACCCCACAAACACTCCAGTCTGGCTACCAGCAAGTTTGTCAGGTGCCAGTCCTGCGTTCTCCAGCGCTTCCCAGCTAACCTCCAATAATAGGCGCTGTTGCGGGTCCATCGCTGAAGCCTCTCCAGAGGAAATCCCAAAGAAGGAGGGGTCGAACTTGTCTACATCTTCCAAAAAACCGCCCCAGCGGGTGTTCATTTTATCATCGTTATCCAAATTTTGGTCGTAGAAGGCATCTACGTCCCACCGATCAATCGGCACCTCGCTGATGGCTACCCTACCTTCACGCAGCAGTTGCCAGAAAGCTTCCGGGTCTTTGGCACTAGGGAATCGGCATCCCATACCAATAATGGCAATTGGTTCTGTTTTAGCATCCGCTAGAGCGCTGAACTTGGATTGCATTTCCTTGAGCGAGCGCAGAGCATTTTTGATCTCATCTGAAAGGCTATTGTCCAAAAGAGTGTTATTCCACTCCACTAATAGCTGATGGCGCTCAGCTTCAGTTACCAGAGTTAGGGAGTCGCTCATTACACGTAAATGCTGGAACATAAATGAAGAATCTTTCTTAATGAGTACAGTGTAGTTATAAGTAGTTGGTGGCGATGGGGGAAAGGGAAAAGGAAAAACAAATTCCTTTCCCCGTTAGCTCGTAATTATCCAGTTTTTAGGATGGGTTTCGCTACCGTGCTACCCATCCTACAAGAGATCCCTGGAAGCGGGGCGCATTAGTTTGAACCGTTGGCGAGAGGATAACATTTGCTTTTTTGGTTGAAAGACTACAAAAGTATATGCTGCAACATAGAAATTTGTATCGGTGTCCCATTCCTTCGCCTCACATACTTCAATTACAGAAGTGCATACAGCAAGATATTCACCATTGATAAGGGCAGAGTCACCATGAATTCCTGTCTGAATAGTACCTGAGCCGATAATACTCTTGGCAATATCTCCAACAAGATTTAGGCTTTTGTCAATTACTTCAGATTCATTTCCTTTAAAAGCAGCATCAAGAATACTTTTTGCTCCCATTACGTATTCATCAACTTTAGGGTCTACTGAATAGACCATAGAGATATCAACTTTTCTAACACGAGCCTCTACGGCAGATGGCAATTCCACGCCTGTAATAGTTTTGAAGTTTGTATTGTTGTCCTGCAGAAGAATGTCTGTGAGATGAGCCATTTTCTTTACAAGTTCTTCAGAACTCTGAATGTGCTTTGAAATTTCTGGGTTGCTGTGGTTTGACATGACTTTAAAAAATGAAACTCTTCTATGTAGTATTATTCAGTTCTTTAGCTCAACGAGAAATAGATAAAGTTGGTATGTTTATGTAAAGTTATATTGCTGCGAGGCCCAAAATACAGAATTAGTTGCTTTTGTCAATATACTAAATTGGTCAATTATTTCCCCACTTAAAGCTACAGATTGGTTCCAACAGGCGCTTCGGACGAATTACAGATACTCGCGTCAGCAGCGGTTTAACCTCTGTTGGGGCGATCGCTCTCAATTGCCCTCTCTCCACAATCTGTTCGACTCGATGCAGTTGCCTATCCACGGTGTTCGATGCATCCGACCTTCTGTCCATCAGAGTAGTTAAAATTATTGAGAAGCTTTTCCAGCAATTCTTGCTTCTTCTAGCCAACCATCAACCAGCGCTTGATGATTTTTTACCCACTCTTCGGCATGACGGCGGATATCTTTTGAGCGATTTTGACCCTCGCGGGCGAGTTTTTCTTGGGTAATAAGATCCTCAAAAGGAACCCGAACCAGTTCAAACCAACGTTTGGCGGCTGGGTTAGACTCCAAAAATTGCCGGGAAGCCACAAAACGCCCTCTATCCGCAATAAATCCAAGATTCTTCCCGCCTACCGTGGTATCTTTTTGTGTCACCTCTTTTCCCTTTTCTTCTGGTAAAGAGGTAAAGGGAACTTCTAACCAAACCACATCTTTACCAGTTTGTAACACTGAAGTCAACCAATCAAGATTAAAACTGTTATAGAGTATGGGTTTTCCTTGCTGGTAGCGAGCAATGATATCTGCCTTGAGAACTTCAAATTCTCCCTTATCCTGTTTGACGGTATCCTCTAATCCGTAAACTTTCAAGTGACGATCGATAATCAGCTCACAGGCAAAACCCGGATTGCAACCCGTTAAATTTGCTTTACCATCTCCGTCTGAGTCAAACAGTTTGGCAAGTTTTGGGTCTTTAAGTTGGACGAGGTTCGTAATTTTATATTGCTCGGCAGTCTTCTTATCAATCGAATAACCTTGAATAAGATTACCGGAAACAAACATTCCAACACGCTCCAGTTTCTTTTCACCACCAGCTTTTTCAAAAAAGTTGGCGTGCAACCTTTCTGAAGTGGTAGCAACATCTATTTCGTCATTACCGAGAGCAAGAAATATAGTGGTTGTATTCAATACCTTTCGTTCTTCGACTTCGTAACCAAGCTTTTCTAAACCAATGCGAAGAATTTCTACAGTAAATTGTGGCGCTACTATACTACTAGAAGCAGGGCGTACTTTTACCCCTTTACCAGGTAACCCTACTTCTGTCGATTGACTGCTGTCTGGAGATTTTGTAGCGCTTTCGGGAGTGGATTGGCAGGCAATTAAACCTACAAGCAAGGCTACTGCTATAGCAAAGGTCTGTTTTTTTCTGTGTAGTTTCATTATCATTAGGTTAGTCAATTTGAATGATATCTGTACTGAAAATAGGGGCGCTTAGGCTAGGGATAAAAAAATTATCATATTTGTTGAGATCGATCGCGACTTTTAACTCTTAACCTCGAAAGCAGAAAACCAATCGCCCCTCTTTCCAGCCAAGAACCTTTGCTGTTGGCTTTCCCCACAGCCTGAGTAATCCGATCGAGCATAATCGCCAGCAAGACAATGCACAATCCTCCAACAGCAGCCAGTCCCACATCCAGACGACCAACGCCCTGCAACACCATCAATCCCAGTCCAGGCACAGCAATCATTGAGGTAACGACCGACATTCCCAATGCAAACAGGATAGTTTGGTTCAACCCCGTGAGAATCGTCGGCATAGCTAGGGGAATTTGGGCCTCCCACAGGACTTGCGAAGGAGTTGACCCAAAAGCGATCGCCGCTTCCACCACCTCTTCAGAGACTTGCCGGATACCCAGGTTGGTGAGGCGAATCAGAGGCGGCAGTGCAAAGATAATGGTTGCGATCGCCCCTGGAACTTTACCAATACCAAATAGCATGACAACAGGAACAAGATAGATGAAGATGGGGATGGTTTGCATGATATCAAGGAGGGGTCGAACAAATCCCTCTAGGCGATCGCTCCTCGCACAGGCAATACCGAGGGGAATACCGATCGCCACGCAAAATGCTACCGCAGTCACCACCAAGGAAAGTGTCACCATTGCCTCCTTCCATGCCCCAAGAAAACCAATTAACGTCAAGGCCCAGATGCTATAAATCGCAATTTTTCTCCCTGCCAGTTGCCATGCCACCAACCCGATAATCATCAGGAAAATTAGGGGAGGAATGGATTGGAACATCGCCTCTATAGAGTCAAGCGCGAATTTAATCGGGACGCGAATCGCTTGGAAGAACGGACGAAAGTTGTCAACCAGAAAATTAACCCCAGCATTAATCCAATTATCCAGAGGTATAGTATAAAGCTCAAAGGGGTTTAGGATAACATCCAGCCCGGATTGGCTCTTGGCAATGAGATCGGCGCGTAGAGTTAACTCATTTAACACAATAGAGAGCCTCCTGATACAAATGACAAAAAGAGCGAGGAGTTAACTTAACTTAACTTAAGTTAAGTTACTTAATATAACTGTCTAATCAAATGCAGCTAATACTAGCAAAAATAGTTTGTTTAGTGTCCAATCGCCTGCCTGCGAGAATAAATTTTTTCTAGCAGTAAATCCCGCAGTTCGTTAGCGATATCATCAGGCGGATTACCTGCAAGCGCCCGTCCAATCAACTTTTCAGCCGATCGCAATTCGGAACATTCTACAGCAAGTGTGGCGGCACTGCGATGGAGAACCGATCTAGTCGGCTCAAGGCCAAATAAGTCTGCTACTAGGTCTGCGGCAGCTCGCTCAACAGAAAAGGCTGCTTTGGTTAACTCCAAAGCGACGGTGGTATCACCCCTTTGGCGGGCTAAAAAAGCTTGGTCAACAAGTTCCATTGCTTCTCGATGAAGAATTTCTACGTCTTGCATTTTTCAACTACACGGGTACGCGGTGTGCCAAATTCGACGACACAGACGTAGCCAGGGGACAAAGTATCCGAGGGGCTAATCTGTTCTAGTTTCATAAAGATAATACGGGATGCGGGAAACTCAGACACAAAGCGTGCTGAGAGGGAAGCGGCACGAGGGACTTCAGTCAAGAGTGTTCTTTTTTAATTAGCCGAATGGTGTGGGTCTTCTATATATTTTTTCACAACTTCGCTGCTAATATCACTATACTCGCCTAAACTAGACGAATCAACCAATCTTCAGGAAGACAGAGGTGACTAAAGCCAAAAAAACAATGGGAGTTCAGCAAGTATTACTGTCTCCCAACACAGAACTTAAAGCCTTGTTGGAGTATCTCTGTCAACAATCGGGCAAGCTGTACAACAACGGTGTTTACTTGGCTCGCCAGACTTTTTTCAAGACAGGACAACTGTTAGCCGGAAAGTTTGACTTATCTTTTGAGTCATCAGTCTCAAAGTCAATGGTTGCTAAGTCGTTGCCATCAACACCAATGCAGCAAACATTGATGTCGGTCGCTGAAGCATTCAAATCTTTCAAGGAATTAAGAGCTTTGTACATCAAAGGTCAACTGCATTTTAAGCCCCAGCCACCGGGATACCTGAAAGGATCTAAGTTGTTCAAAGTAGCTTATCCAAATTCTGGAGGTCAACGACCCAAGCTTGTTGGCAATCAGTTAAGATTTTCCTTGGGTTTAACAGTGAAGCGATGGTTCGGAATTTCTGAATTCTTTCTACTGATGCCGTCAAACCTTGATTTTTCAAAAGTTAAAGAATTTACCATTATTCCTAAAAATGGTGCTTTTTACCTGGAAATCTCTTATGAGATGGAACTGCAAAAACATAATTTAGATGTCAATCAAGCTTTGTCAATTGACTTGGGGACTGCTGATAATTTAGCGGCTTGTGTTGATACGTTAGGGAATTCCTTCTTGATTGATGCTCGTGCCATGAAAGCTATGAATCAATTATGGAATAAGAAAGTAGCAACTAGAAAAGAAGGAAAATCTGAAGATTATTGGGACAATTGGTTAGACCGTGTAACTCGCAAACGCAACCATCAAATGCGTGATGGCGTAAACAAAGCTGCTAAGTTAGTTATTGACCATTGCTTAAGACATGGTATTGGCAATCTAGTGATTGGATGGAACCAAGGTTTTAAATCCAATGCCAATCTGGGTAAATTGAACAATCAGAAGTTTGTTCAAATGCCTTTGGGAAAGTTGAAAAACCGATTAAAACAACTGTGTGACTTACACGGCATCAGGTTTATCGAAACCGAAGAAGCGTATACATCTAAAGCTAGTTTTCTTGATGGAGACTCCCTGCCCAGATATGGTGAAAAGCCACCTGAGTGGAAAGCATCTGGAAAACGAATTAAACGTGGCTTGTATCGGTCTGCTGACGGAATAGTGATTAATGCAGACTTAAATGGTGCCGCCAATATTCTTAGAAAAGTAGTCAGTAAGTTAGGTGTAAACCTGAACCAACTGGGTAGGCGGTGTTTGACGACCGTAGCGAGAGTTAGACTTTGGACACTAACTAAGTCTACTCTGTCCGCAGAATCTCAGCGTCTTTAGACCTGAGAGTGTCAATAATCGGATTCCATTGCAGTTCGACTTGAGTTTCTTGTATGCCATCAATCAGAAGATTAACGCGATAAGGATGATTTTGGTCATCCAGGCAAACTGCGGCTGCATCTTGACAAGTAGCTCCAAAAGTCAGCGACCATCCAGGTCGTTCAGGCTTGGATTGAGAAAGCGAGTCAAGGTATAAAAGCTTTGGGATATTATCTACCATTGATAATTTTAACTTCTTCAGCTTTCTTATAATATAGTAATTTTTGCGACAGGACGATCGGCCTTTATTTTTCGTCTACTGAATGCTGCTAATTCTAGCAAGAACATCATCCGCTTCAACCACACCTTGAAATTTTTCTTCATCATCAACCACAGCAACCGTCCGTCCTTGTTCGTAGAGGTGAAAAATATTTTCGAGACTGGTATTAGCCTTGGCTTTAGGAAAGTTTTGCAGCATCACAGAAGTAAAATCTTCACTTCCTTGTTGAATTGCTGCTTCAAGAAATTTTTGCTTAACCATGCCAACCAGTTTACCACCGAGATCGACAACGTACATTTGTTTGAGGTTATGGTGTAACATTTGCTCCAGTGCCTCTGTAGGGGAGTTTTCACCGAGAATCAAGGTAATGGTTTGACGAGCAATTGACCCTACTTTGAGGACTTGGGCGCGGTTGACATCCCTCGTAAAGGCGCGGATGTAGTCGGAGGCTGGTTGGGTAATGAGTTCCGAGGGAGTACCGACTTGAACGATACAGCCATCTTTCATTACAGCAATGCGATCGCCGATTTTCAGCGCCTCATGAATATCGTGACTGATAAATATAATAGTTTTGTGCAGTTCTTTCTGGAGGCGCAGCAATTCATCCTGCATTTCCCGGCGAATCAGCGGATCGAGGGCGCTAAATGGCTCATCCATGAGTAAAATCTCTGCATCTGTCGCCAAAGCACGGGCTAAACCCACCCGTTGCTGCATCCCACCACTCAGCGAGTCGGGCAAATAATCCGCCCATTGCCCTAAACCCACCAATTCTAATGTTTCCAAGGCTTTTTGGCGGCGAGAAGCTTTGTCCATTCCCCGCACCAAAAGACCGTACTCTACATTTTCAACAACAGTTTTGTGAGGAAACAGCCCAAATCGCTGAAAAACCATCGACACTTTCGTCAGGCGAATCTCCCGCATCCGTTTCTCGCCCAGATGGGCAACATCTTCACCATCAATGTAAATGTGTCCGCTGGTGGGATTAATCAGACGGTTGATGCAGCGAACCAAGGTAGATTTTCCCGAACCGGATAACCCCATCACTACGAACAATTCTCCTGGATTAACCGTGAGAGATACATCGGCAATGCCTAGCACATGAAGAGTTGCTTGTAAAATATCATCTTTAGACTTGCCGTCTCGAAACATTTTGAGAGCAGCATGAGGTTTTTCTCCATAAATTTTGATGAGATGCTCAATGCAAATTTTGGGTTTTGAATTTGTCATTTCCTGGGGTCACAAGTAATGGCCGACTCTTAATATCCTGATTGAAGCAACGCTCCAGAGAGCAAATCTGTTACTTTGAGTGTAACAGCCCACTGGTTCAAGTAAGCGAGATCGAGTCGTTCCCCTTGCACCTTCAAAACTCCCAACACATCCCTCCACTGTTTTTGGGAACCGCCAGGAATTAGTTTGTACCAACTGAGTTTTTGCAGGACGATATCTTCAGGCGAGTAGATGTAGATTCCCTCCTCTGTTAAACCGCTAACAGGGTAAAGTTGGCGGCGACTCATCACCGAAGCGGAAAAAGGGTCATCGCTGCTCATCACAAAAATATCCGCTTTCTCCATCGAAGGCAAATATATCACATTGAACGATGATTCGCGGGGTGCTGTTCTTGACTTAGCAATTGCTTCATTCACCGCCGACTCGCTGATATAAAACTCGCCTGACATGGCATCAATTAGCCTCTGTGCTGTTTGCGCTTCCAGGTCAATCACTAAGTCCAAGTCTTGGGTAGACCTGTTTTCTCCCAACAGCGAACTTGCCACCGAACCGCCCACCACATAGGGAATATTCAGCGGTAGCAAGATGCTGGCTATTTTTTGCGCTAATTCGATCGGATCTGCAATCACGAGTTCACCCCAATCTTTACTGTCTGATAAAACTTCTATCCAGTCAGCACCCAAGCACCTTTTAATAAATTCTTGCCGAACTTTTGCCTCAGTTGCATTGGGATACTGGTTCTTTATTCCCGATATTGCCATCTTTCGGACCGATTGATTGAAAGCGCAAGTCCGCTGTACTTTTTGTTGGGGCGTTAACTGCCGCAATAGCTGAAACATCAGCACGTCAGCCTCAATGGTGGTATCAATAGATTGCGGCTTGTATCCTGATTTGACTGTGACTGTTGGCATTGGCGGCATGATACAATCTCGTTCGAGGGCATAGGTTCCACAATTGTATTACAAAGTCAAAGTTTTTCAGGTCGTGCAAAAAAAGTAATATCTTTGATGTCCAAACTGCTGCAACAACAGCTATATGCGATCGCAAGACGTAATTAATTTAATTTTTCTTATAAATTCAAAGAAATTCCACAAACTGCATTTTCGATGTTCTCCGTTGAAGGTGGAAGTATCTCAAATCCATGCTTCTCGTACCATTTGACGAGGTTGGGATTGTTGTTGATGTCTTGTTCAGTTAGAGAACCGCAGATTCGCTTAATTCCCCGCTGACGAGCTTTCTTTATCGCAAACTGCAACAGGTGAGTTCCCAGCCCCATGCGACGGTAATCGATTGGCTTGGGTTCAACTAACAGTCTCAAAAGAGCTGCCCCTAATTGTTCTGAAACGTGAATTACATCGTCGCGAATCAAGATATCGCCTATCACCAACTTATCGGGCGGAGACAAAACGCATTCTAGCCTACCAACTTCGCTGTTGCGGTACAAGAGTTTGGCAATAAAATATGAGTCTCCGTCCCCGTTTACTTGCAGGCGGTACTCTCGTCCCTGGCGATCGCGAACAATCATTCAAGCGCTGTTTTCCAACGAACTTTCCAACATCATTTATTTTTAGAGTACATGATACGGATTATCCTTCATCGAATCTACGATCGCGTGTGAACCCAACGTTATCGGTAAACCCAGGACTGTGGAGTTAAGACCTGGGGCGATAGTCTAATGCTGAGTTTGTTAAAAAATACTGAAAATTAATGCAGTAATGCAGTAACAGTGGAATAATAGTTCATCCAATAAATTGTCATTCAAACACAAAAGCTTTATTGCCCGCACTCTCAAAATTGGAGGCGACTGCGAAAATCCATTTTTTTCGCTGCATTTTTGGTTTGGCGCTCCTGGTTAAATATCTGGCATGGCGATACTTTTTGGGGAATATGGTAATGCGACAGAATGCTTTCTACTTGAAATCCTAATTCATGAAATCCAGGTATGCAATGAAACTATTTGATATTCGGATCGATCGCAGTCTCTCTTTTTTCCAGTTTAGCGAGCGCACAACCTATCAGCTATCCCGCTGCCAGAGTGCGTGTCGATTCGGTGCAGGTTGCGGCCCCGAGAGCACCTGAAAAAGCGATCGACCGTTTGACTGACTTTATTTTCTACAACCTGCACCCTGAACTGAACCGCCGCAAAATCCGTTCCGATGAAACGCAGTACGTTAACGAATGGGCGGCTATCAAAAAGTGGTCAGCAACGATAACTTGGTTTACCAGGATGCCTGCGGTAGAAACTCGACGAATTACGACTGGTTGCCTTCCAAATATGACGGTGAGGGCGGGGGAAGAGAGGGAAGAACTATCTCTTTATCCAGTCCTGTGCTGGACTCTCGTAGCAGATGCTGTATTCTATACCCGCCATCCAGAATTGGGCTACCGCAGGATACAGTTTTCAGAAAAGTCCTTGGCTTGGCGAGCGGTCGTTTGAACGGCGGGCGGTCAGGAAAGCTGCATTTTTGCAACTGAATCTTCATACATTCTCGGTCAATTAAACTATTTTGTGTAAAGCTTTGCAACAATCGATCGGCATTTTGCATAAAACCAGCGGGCTGTGGCTGATAGGTAGGTAGAGGGTGCGGCAGTGGCAATGGGTGCAGGTTGAAGGCGCGAAGGTATTTGAGCAAACAGGGGGAAAGCGTGAAAGGGTTATCGATTTTGAGTTTGATGGTTGGCTTGGCAGTGTTGGGTACTGCTTCGGTATCAGTTTTGGCACAAGGGCGATCGTCCCCAACGAACCAACAGATATTAGAGGGGCGATCGCCAACATTCGCTCAACAACCAAAATCTCAGCTTATAACTTGGAAACAATTTGTAGAACAAGGTGGCAGGCGTTTTCTAGACCGCGATTACGACCTACCGCCCGAGTTTAGGAATGGCTATGTTTACATCAATACAGGAGCTAGCAGCAGTAGATGTTACATTCTCAAGCAAGGTTTATCTAGCTACCCACCTGTAAAACAGGGTGTAGAAGAGATTGATTTTGCTGTGGGCGATAGCTATGTACGATCGGGCAAAGCAATTAGGTTCTACTGGGGTAGCGGTACTTATTTTGAACGCAATAGTATCAGAACAAAGAAACCCGGTGAAGAATGCTTGAATTTTACTTGTTTAACAGCTCCTTTTATGACTGAGGAACAAATCAACCGCATTCTGCACTCTGAAAGAAGGATTCCACCAAAAAATTGACTGTGAAAAATAATCGCCATAGATTCAGTTTGTTGAAGCAATTTAAAGAAACTGAAGAAGGAGTTTTATGAAAGGACGATCGGTTTTTACTGCAGCGGTGAGTTTGGCGGTGTTGGGCATTGCTTCAGTATCAGTTTTGGCACAAGGGCAATCGCCCTCGATAAGTCAACGAGCACCGACAGAGGGAAATGGTAAACAAACGATTCAAAGTTTACCTGATGGAACGTACCTTTATGGACGGATAATCGATCCAAAACAACCAGATATGCGGGTTGTGTTTCGGAAAATAGGAAATACAATTACAGGAATTAAATACAATTTTGGCAAAATTGAGTGTTTTCAAGGAACAACCCAGCGAAATACCATTACTAACACTATATTTCCTAATGCTAGTAGAGATGGTAAGCTATCTTTTGTTGGTGGCGGCTCTAATTTGTTAGGAGAAAATTCTTATCGGCTCAGGCTTGAAGAAGCCCCCGATGAGGTTAGGCGAAGTCTTGAAGGATGTATCAAGGCATTTGACGGTAGAAAGTAGAAGTTATATAGGAACAAGTCGCTCATTTTTGAAAGTCAACATACTGTCGGTCATCCTGCAAACAAGGCATTTTTTAGCAAACAAAGAGGAAAAAGTGTGAAAGTGTTCTCGATTTTTAGTTTAATGGCAAGCTTGACAATCTTAGGGATTGGAGCATTAACCCAACCTGAATCTGTTGCAATGGCTAATCAACATCTAGTTGATGATACTGTCCCAGCTAATTCTCAGACGGCAAGTGGACGATCGCAAACTATTGCTCAACAATCAAAATCTCAGCTTATAACTTGGAGACAATTTGTAGAACAGGGTGGTGGTCGCTACATTCAAGTTGATTACGATCTACCTAACGAGTTTAGGAACGGCTATGTTTACTTCAACCAAGGAGCTAGCGTTATCACAGCTTACCTTCTCAAGCAAGGTTTATCTAGCTACCCACCTCTCAAAGAAACTGGACTTGGAGAAATTGATGTTATTCAAGGCGATCGGTATGTAAAATCTGGCCAAGCAATTCTGTTCTTCTGGAATTTAGGGAACTCTGGTTTACAATATGCCAATGATACTCAAGTTAGATTTACTCAAAAAGGAACTGGTTGTTTTAGGACTAACTGTCTAACAGCTCCTTTTATGACTAACGAACAAATCAGCCGTATTCTGCGTTCTAAAAGAAGAATTGAACAAAAAAAATGAGGTAGATATGAAAAAGCGATCGCCACTCACTATTACAATCAGTTTAGCCATTTTAGCAACAACCTCATTACCGATTGTTGCACAACAATCTAAACGATACCCAACTGAAAATCAGTTACAACAACTAATAAATCAGTTCCGCAATTTTGTTGCTTCGCCTCCTGAAGGCTCTCGTGGGTTTTATCTTCGGGATACTCGCAATGCAGCTCAGTTTCAGAATTTGAGAGCGTTTGTCAGAGCTTGGTTGCCCCTTAATCCTGATGTAGTGCCTTTCCTCGGTCAATGGACGGCGTTAGAAGAAACTATGAATGTCTATCCCTCCACTATCAAAGGTCAAGTGTGTATCATAGAAACTTTTATTCCGCCTATCGATGGAATTGGGATGAGTTTTGCTAAAGGAACTGTATCTGGTAAACATATTAGAACTAGCGATACCAAAGTTCTGCTCCAACAAGGTAACTATTTAGGAGTGGCTTTTGTCAACACGAGCAATAATCAACCAGGTCTCTACGAATATGCTTGGCCCAAACCGCTAACAAATCTTGCTCAATTAATGCGCGGTATTCCCCAAGTTGATAGGAATCGCTTCTTACAACAGTTTAAAGAAGCTGGTTGTACGGAGTCTTTGCCAAAGGGGTAATGAAACAATCGCAGGTTTATTGTGCATTTATTTGAATCTTTGATTGTTAGGAGTGATTCTCTCAAAACATTTCCAACTATAGGCATCGTCAGGATCGAAAGGCCAAGCAAACACCTGGTAGTTGGGATATTGCCATTGGCAAGCACTCTCCAGATTAATTATTTTTCTGTTGTTACCCTTAACGCAAAACCAATTTTCATAAGCAGCTTGAGTTCCGACTCTTTTTCTAGATAATTGAGAACTTTCAAATCCTTGTGCTTCACAATAATCACTCAGATTTAAATCGCCAATAGGTTCTCTAGCTTGAACATTTGTCGAAAATAAAACTGTTCCTAAGAATACTGCAACTACTTGAGGTTTAAGATATTTCATAATTTTTTTTTTGATTGCTAAAAGTTCCCACAATCTGTGCTTAATTATTAATCGTATTGCAATTGTACTGTACCATTGTTAAATGTGCCAGACTTTGAACTTTATTGTTTAGTCAAGCTAAGCAAACAATTGTTTTGGCTGTTTTATGGTGTTTTTTAAACTCAGCTTTCCTTCGAGGCCACTTCCTCAAGTTGAGTACATAGAAGGTTTTTCCTAACAGCGATCGCCCAACTCTCAATCTCTTACCGCTACCAACTGCCTTTTCTGCCTTTTGTTCAAACGTTCCCTGAACTCAGCTACCGCGTTAAGAAAATCCACAGCTTGATGCAGCAACGCAGTAGTAAATGCAAGAATCTAGAATAAATAACTTGTTGCGCTAGCAGGTGTTCCGTACCCGCAAGCGGTTGGTAAGGTTCCCAAAGCAATAGCAAAGGTGGGTAAAATGGATGAAGTCGCCCTTGAAAGTAGCTGGTTTGGGTTTACCCGGTGTCATCTTGGTGGTGACGATGGCTGCAACAGGTTTGACAGGAGCTGCGGCCATTACAGCAGCTCTAGCATTTCTGGGAGGCCCTGCGGGAATGTTAGGTGGCATTGCCGTGCTAGGTTTGACAGGATTGATTGCAGATGCTTTGACAAAAGTGGGACTGGAGGACTTGCTGACAGCGATTTATTGCCAAAGGCGCTTATCCGAACCGCACGGGAAACTTTTAGAAGAGATTGAGAAATTGTCGTTGTTTGACGGCGACATTAAGGAAAGGCTTCAAATGACGGTGACGGAAGGGTGCGGTTGTGCGGCAGCGACGATTGTTACTAATATGGACGATATCACAGGCTCGGCAATCGCTATTTTACTAGCTGTTCCAGGCATGACTCCAGCACACCACAGGGATTTTAAAAGTTCCCATCCAATAATGAGGCTCAGGGATGGGACGGCGGTTAGGGCTTGGAAAAACCCCGTCGGCGTCGATCGCATTTTTTTGGGCGATCCCGATGGCAGAATGATTTACGGCGGCTGCGCGGGCTGGATTCACAGCGAGGGCTTGAATCAAGCTATGAAGCAGATGAGAAACAATTTGACTTGACATATCACCCGGACAAGTACGGAGTTCGCCTTCTTATGTCAGGAAACCGAAGATTACCAAGGCGAATAGATTTATTTAGTCAACACAGCCAAGTACAATCACTTTAATATTTGCTAATGAATATTGCTGACAATCAATTTAACAGCTCGGCATTTGAGAGGCAGAGTTGGTTTGACAGCCACAAAGCCCTGGAATATATTAGGTATCATTTGGAAGCAGCCCGTCAGGACATCCGCATTGCTTCAGGATTTTTTACGATTCGCGGTTGGGGATTAATCCGACAGCATACAACCAACAAAAATACTTATCTTTTAGTGGGGCTGGATGAGCCGGGAGAAGAACGCGCTCGGCAAGCTTTAATTGCAGAGATTATGCGCGATTTGCGGACGGGTTTAGACCTAGAGCGTCGGCAAGCCGTGTCTGACCTAATAGAAAAAATTCAATCCCATCAATTTCAAATGGTTGATGCCAGAGCCACCGACCACCACGCCAAACTCTATATCATCGATGACCAAACAGCAATCATTGCTTCTTCAAATCTAACGGGGCGGGGATTGCTAGAACGAATTGAAGCGGGCAATGTGGTAACAGATAGGGAAGAGGTGATTGCCTTAGTTAAAGAATTTGAAACTTATTTTAATACTGCTCATAATATCACTCAAGAAATCTTAGAAGCGCTATTAAAATGGCTTCAATTTGCTAAGCCTTGGGACATTTATCTCAAAACCATGCTGGCTTTTGAGAATGTTCAACCCGTCCAGACTCGTTATCAAAAAAAGCCGGTTTCCTATCAGGTTGATATGATTGCTCAAACCTTGCGGCAGATTAAAGATTTCTCAGGCTCAATGCTGGTAGCGTCAACAGGTTTGGGAAAAACTGTAGTAGCCGTTCATGTCGCTCTGCACCTGCGCGATGAGGATATTATTGACAATGTAATGATTGTTGGCCCTAAGTCTGTCCGCAGCAATTGGCAGCGGGAAATGAGAGAAGCTGGCTTGCCCTGTGAATATTTCGTGCGCCAAGCTTTTGACAAGGCAAGTTCCAAGCAAGATTCTAGCTTAGAAGATTTTCAGGAGATACAAAAATCCCTCGACCAACAGCGGTGGTTGCTCGTTATTGATGAAAGCCACGAATTTAGGAATCGCTTCAAGCACGACCTTTTTAATATGAAAAAGCAACCTTCAGAGCGGCAAGCTTTTATTCGCCTGCGGGAGTTCTGTCAAAAAGGGCAAGAAAATCTTAAGGTTTTACTGTTAACTGGTTCTCCTTATGCTAGGGACATTGACAATATTAACAACCAATTATTTTTGCTGCCTCACACCGCAGAAAGTCAAGCATTATTACCGGATTACGTGGATGATGCAAGGGCTTGGACTGTCAGCAACGCTTCGGAGTTCGTCCAGCTCCCCGTTGCCAGCCAGCTTACCACTCCTCACGTTGCTAAATATTACGGTCAGCAAGAAGGGCAAGATATTTATATAAAATTTGGAGGAAGCCGCCGCTACATTCCCAAAGTAAATTTACACACTATAACGTTTCCTCTTTTTTTTGATGCAGAACTCACTGACGCCATTATTAACGGCTGCTTTGACCTGGATTCCCGCAACCCCATGTTTCGAGAAGTATTAAAAAGAGTTGTAAAAGTTGCGTGGGTCAGCTCTCCCCTCTCTCTTCAAGGAGTCTTAGAAAAGGTGATCGATACGCCGGGAGGCAGCAACGCTTATGAGTTAGAGAAACTTCAATTTACTTGGAATCGCCAGCAGCGGCAATCGGCGCTGGAACCGCTCATCAGCCAATTAAAAAAACTCAATGAAAGTTCAGACATTAAACTGCAAGCTTTATCTAGCATCCTCCAAAAAGCTCAAACTAATTCTCAAAAGGTTATTATTTTTTGCGAGCGCCATGCCACCGTTGTCTACCTCTACAATTCTTTAAAAAAATTGCTTCCTTCTTTGCAAGTGACCGCAACTATCGAATCCAACAAAGATTCTCAAAAGTTTGAGATGAAAGAAACAAAAGAAATAGAAAAGTTAATCAAGCGATTTGCTCCAATTGCCAACGCAGCAGAGGGGGAATCTGAGGAAACTTACGACGTTTTTATCTCGACAGATGCTCACGGCGTTGGCGTCAATATGCAAGATGCCTCGATCGTGATAAATTATGATATTGATTGGACTCCGATTGGACCTACCCAAAGAGCAGGCCGAATTTTACGGTTTTGGCATTTGCCTCGCACCATTGAAATTTATGCTTTTGTTCCGACTTTAACTTCACACACAAATCTTCAGTACGATCTAGTCGAAATTCAGAAAAGATGGAAAAATTTAATAGTTCGCCATCAAGAGTCGAGAAAGCTGATTGATTTGCCCGTTTTAACAAGTGACGATACTCAAGAAATTAATTTAACAGAAATGGCTTCTCGAACTACCATTCAATCTGGTGAACTCAATCTGTCAGCCCTCGCGGATGTCGATATTTCTCCTTACTATCAACATACTGCTCAACTGCAACTTAACCGCAGTTACGCTGAAGGTATTGCCGACGATACAGTCAGCGCTAAAACTTATTCAGGAGAAACCCCTTCTGTTTATATCCTCCTTTTACACAACAAAGTGTATTATGGAGTTTTTTACAATCCCCTTAAACTAGAATTGCGTGAGCCAAACATTGTTAATATTTTAGATGTAATTGCCTGTCATGATGAAACTGAAATTGCTAATGTCGATTACGATGAAGTTGAGAAATTGAGCCATTCTGGCATCCAAGCTTGGTGTGAAAAACACAGTGCAAAATGGGAAGATGTCGAACGAATTTGTACGCTGTACCTCAAGCCAGAAAAAGCAGGAGATGGTTTGGCAGATTTGTTTACTTAACTTTCCTTGTTCCAAAGGGACTTGGGTGCGCGATCGCGTATACCAAGTAGAAAAGTGCAGATGCCGTGCGATCTCTACCTCGTTAAGAAATCCCCCCCGACGGATGCAGCAATGCAGTAAGTATGCGAGACTTTGGAGCGTCGGGTCGGGTATACACCAAGCATGAAAATAGAGGGACACGGACAAGCCAAGATACTCGCGCAAGAGGAAATCGAACTCTTATTTAACGAAGGTTTACAAACCGATCGCGATCGCACTTTGTTTGGGGTTTGTTTGTACACGGCTTGCCGGGTGGCGGAAGCTTGTTCGCTCTCAGTCATCGATATCTACACCACGAAGGGCAATGTTCGACCTACAATCAACTTCCGCAAACACAACACCAAAGGAAAACTCCAAACCAGGACGATTCCGGTAATTGAAGATTTGCGAAGTCTCCTGACTTCTTGGCGTCCCCACGCGGGTCAGACTTACTTATTCCCAGGTCGCCACCCCTCCCACCACTGGAAGCACCTGCACTCAAACTCAGCGGATCGGATTTTGAGAGAAGCGTTCGTGAGAACCGGCATCGAGGGAGCCTCCACCCACAGCTTCAGAAGAACCGCCCTGACTCAGATGAGCAACGCCGGGATTCCGCTGCGGGTGATTCAAGAAATCAGCGGTCACAGCAACCTCGAACAGTTGCAGCGGTATTTGGAGGTGAAGCCGGAACAAGTCAGAGGAGCGATCGCCTCTTTATCGATGCTTTCCTACACGGGGAAACAGGTATTTCCCCGCGTAATTGATGAATTGCCCGCTGTGCCGTTGCCCCCTCACCAACTGTCACAAGGCCAATCTGACGCGGCCCAAGAAATTCCCGACTGGTGAGCGAGCAATTTTAGATTTTAGATTTTAGATTTTAGATTTTGGACGCAAGGATTAAAGTCACGCATCAAGAGCATCGAGTGCCGATCGCTTTCTCCCTCAAGGCAGAAGCCCTCACCCCTGGATTTGTTGTTACAATTCTCGATCGTATGGAGCAGGTGCATCTACAAAACCGGCTCAAAGGAGAATTGACAGACAATGTGGCTTAAATTTGGTGTTGCTCTCAGCGGCGAACTGACGGGCATTGATGAAGTTGCGCGCGGAAAAACTCAGCTAACTTGTCTCTACTGCGGAGGCGGATTGACAGCGAAAAAGGGTTCGGTGAAAGAACATCACTTCGCTCACACCGAGGAAACTTGCAAGCCCGTGTCGCAGCGGATTAAAACCAAAGCTTTCCCATCGCTTCCCCTCTACGAGCATTTCAACATCGAACTCAAGGGTGAGGAATTGGAACAGTTGAAGGTGCTGTGGAAAGAGTACGGCGCACGGGGCTACGCGATTCCCAAAGACTTGGTAAACTTTCGGTGGCAGTTGAAAGGATTGCTAGAGTCGTCGGGCGAGCGCTCTTATCAGTTTACCAACTTGGGTAAAATCCCAGTGGGTGCTCTTCCCCTGGTGCTGTTCAACCGAGTCCAAGAACCGCTGCTGGTGTCAGAGTTAATGAAGTTGCAAGGCTCTGTAGAAATTGCTGAAGCTGCGGGGTTATCTTGTTTAGAAGAACGATTGGCTGATTTGCTGATTTATCGATCGCAGCTTCGTCGGATCAAGAGTGAACTCGCTCTACTTTCTTGAGGTGAAAGCGGACGGTCAAATCTTCTATAAAATTGGGGTGACAACTCGACTGATTGAAGAGAGAATCGCCGAAGTGCAGCGGGATGTGAGGGCGCATTACTCGGATGTGACCGTTAATTTGCTGGGATTGTGGGAACACCGGGGGAATGTGGAGCTGTACTTCAAACACCGATATCAACCTTTTAATTACCGGATTGGAACGCTGACGGAGTATTTTCAGTTTTCTAATGTTAAGCCAATTTTGAATGATTTGTTTGAAATGAAACCCAAAGTGCTGAGCGAGATTGAGTTGGACGTACTCAATCGCGAGCAATCAGATTTTGCTGCCAATCAATCAACCTAGGCGAACGCACGGGCTTTGCAAACCTGTCCCGTTAATTGAGTTAAAAGATTGTTCCGGCTGCTCGTCCTACCAAATCAACAAAATCAGTCTTTGTTCGCTCGAAGCGATCGACACTCTCAAACCGTTATTTTTGCGTTGTGTTTAAGGCGAGCGGGGCATAATGTAGGGTTAGACCCCTCGCTATACCCCGAGCGCTTTGAAGAAGATTTAGAGCCAAAAAAAGAGAGTGGATTGCAACGCAAAGCCCAGCACCAAATCCATAGCTGGGCAGAACAAGAGGCGCAGTGTGACACGCTCGCAGTTGTGGTATCTGGGTTAGAAAGCGTTTAATCACCGCATTGGGCAGAAGACACCATCGAAATTGTTGGTTTTCACGCACATATTTACTTTGACAGTGATAGTCGCGATGCTGCGGAGCGCGTGCGCGAAGGATTGACTCAGTTTGAGGTGGAGCTAGGGCGCTGGCACGATAAACCCATTGGGCCACACCCCCAAGCGATGTATCAAGTTGCCTTTTTACCGGAACAGTTTGGCACAGTCGTTCCCTGGTTGATGCTCCACCGCGAGGAACTAAATATTCTCGTCCATCCCGAAACAGGCGACGATGTGGCAGACCACACAACACATTCTTTGTGGCTGGGAGAAAAACTGGAGCTGAATGTCGAAGTTCTGCGACCTAGAACAGCCAATACGAAGTTCTAAGTCATCGCTTTCTGCGGTGGATTGCTCTATGTAGAGCAAACACTACTTGCTAGGTTCGGTAGTCCGCAAACTAAATTCTTTGCTCAGAGATATCGTTGATTAATTAGTCAAATGCAGGCTAATCTTTGGCAATTGTAATTTATTTGAAGTAACAAATGACAGTTAAAGCTATTTCCGCCACCATCCTTTTAGGTGCAATTCCGCTGAGTGTTTACCAGCTACCCGATGGCGGCTACAAAGTCGATGCGATTGGGGTTATGGGTGCGGTGGACAAGCAAAAACAATCGCTGACCCGCTTTATCAATGGAAACTCACCTTTAGCTCTGCCTTTTGGCGGATACAATTTTACACAAGCCCAAAGCATTCCAGTGGAAGGCAACGCTCAATTAATCAAGCCCATTCCCATTGCATTAGCTACGGCATATTGGCTCAATGAAGCAACCAAAGGCAACGTAAAAGCTCAAGCTTTAGTTCAAGCCAGCATGGCAGAATCCATCGAACGGCGGGCTGATGCAGCATTCAGCATCAAGCGCACTGAAAGAGAGTACAATGTGCGGTTTGGTAAATTCGTTGATTCGGTTATGTTGGAGAACCGGCAAGAGGTTATCGAGCGGCGGCTTCCGGGTGACGATCTGTACTTGCCGGATGGGATTAACTGAGCAAAAGTGCGATCGCTCCCAACACCTCAGTTTTGAGGAAAACCGAACCAAATCCCAACACCAACCCGTGCCCCCAATCTCGAAGAGTGCGATCGTCAAACAACAACCTAGACGAACGCCACCTCCGATTTTTAATTCAGCTTCAGGGAACTAAGGCCCTGGGATGTCTGTGGCGATGGTTGAGACTGGGGGCGAACCCGGTCGTGCTCGATCCCGTCACACCTACGAAAAGGCGGGCTTCGAGCTGTTACCAGTTGCCAGATACTTCAAGAAGCTCGCTTGTGCAGGTGTGTTGATTTCGCTGGCGCATTGCATCCTTCAACTTAATGCGAGAGTTCTCTATGAGGCAATATTATGTCAGCTTTAACTGATGCTCTAAACCGCATCATGGAATGGCTTCAACAAAACAGCCCTATTTGTGCGTCAGGTTTTCAGCCAGGCTTATCACCCGAAGAAGTTGAAGAGAAGCTAGGTGAGATACCTTTTTGTGTATCTCGTGAAGTCCACGAATTATATCAATGGTGTAATGGTACTAATGATAGGTGCGGTGTTTTTGTATATCACTACTTGTTAGATCTAGACACTGCTTTGCAATATTCACAAGGTTTTAATGATTCTTACTGGCTTGAAGTTCGAGAAAGAGATGGAGACCCTCTTCACCTCTTTCTAATATTTGATTTTGATGGTGAGTATTTTGCTGTTACAGGTAGTGACAATCTAAATGATACTGCCCCGATCTTTCATGTAGGTTGTGATGATGGTTCATTGAGCTTTGCTTTCACAAACCTTACTAATATGATGTTGGCCTTAGCTGAGTGCTATGAGACGGGTGTTTATACAGTGGCTTCAGACGGGTATGTAGAAGTTACAGATGAGGCTAAGTTTGGCGATATTCGCCGTAAGTATAATCCTGGAGCGGTTAAACAGCTATATGCTCAGGGATGGTAACGTTGTTTGGCATCGGTTGTATAACAATTTGCTTGGAGCGGACTGACGAAAGACATTAGTGCATTGCGAAGGTCACTTGGAGCCACTCAAGCGAACTGTTAGATTGCTGTACAGTTTTGGCTCAATTAGTGTTTGTTTGGGTAATGATACAACTCAAAAGGTGCTGCGGTACATCAACTGATTCAAGAGTGCTATAGCTGGGATAATACGTGGGGAATGGAATAGATCGAGGTATTTGAGGTATGAGAATGCGAGCTATCTCAGTTTGTAGCTTGCTCGCGCATTCTATCCTTCAACTTAATGCGGTCGCCCGCTCTTGTACGTTGGGTTGAAAGATGAAACCCGATACTCATTACTGCTTCTCAATCTCAACTCCGGTGCGATCGTCCAATCGAGCCATGTTTGGTTTCACGTTACCCGGATTCACAAGCCTTGACGTGACAAGCTCAACCCAACCTACAGCAACGGGCAATTGCACTTGAGGATATACGGAAAAATTCAGCCTTTCCTCCAGAAAATACCTAATATACGGAACAATTCTATTTATCCACTAAATTTAGAATGATATACAGAACGATTCTGGCTGTCCATCTAGTTCTGGTGGATAGCTAGAATCGTTCAGCCTAATAATATTTAGACACTCGGAGAGAGCAGATGGATAAGCCCAGCATTCACGGTAGTTGCCTTTGCGGAACTGTGACCTTTGAAGTGAACCCACCGTTCCAGAAAATGGCTCATTGCTACTGCTCGCGGTGTCGCAAAGGCACGGGCACAGGCCACGCCACAAATCTAACCGTTGAGCCGAGCCAGTTCCGATGGCTTTCAGGGGAGGAAGGCATCGCGCGTTACGACCTTCCCGCGGCGAGCAGCTTCAGCAAATGGTTTTGCAGTCATTGCGGGTGCCCGGTTCCGCGTCTAACGCGCAGCGGCCTAATTGTGGTTGTTCCAGCCGGCTCGTTGGATACAGCACCGCCTATGGCTCCGACGGATCGCATTTTCTGGGCATCGAGAGCGCCGTGGAGTTGTGCTAGCGGAGGGCTTCCAACCCACGCCGAGTATCCAGAGTCATGGTAGAGCAAAAACGTGCCTAAAAAGATCCTTCAGCCGTCGGCCCAGCAAGTGCGGAGCGATCGCTATGTATGCGACATAAACTACAGGTTGCAATCAAAATAAAAACCGCTCGTTGGAGGTTCTAATTGGAACTGAAGAGAGATTGCAGGTACGACCAATGCTTGGAAAGTAAAGTGTACCGCTAGATTTATAGTTTGAAATCTGATGCAAGCGATCGCATTCTATCCTTCAACTTAGTCCTGTAGAGAGAGGAAAGTCTTAGAACTGCTTACTAAAACACGATCAAATCGTCTGCCAATTTGAAGCATTTGAATTTTTTTCACGAAAGCAGATGCGGAATGCTAGGGAATTTAAGCTGCAAACAATCAGAGGGGATTGGTTGTGAAATCTCGAATACTGCAATCACGGTTCCGCGATCGCTCGATCGTTCTGTGCTTCTCGATCGTCGCCCTTGTCGTTTCAGTCTTGCTATTAATCTCTGCGTTAGTAGGTGCTATTAAGTTCGACTGTTTGATAGTGCTGAATATAGCGATCGAGGCTAGACCGCGGCGGTAGCTGGTGGGGATAAAGCACACCTTTCCAATGCTCGTAACTCCAACCGCTCAGTGCCGATGCGAACAATCATCGCTTTTTTACTCCAACCAGACTGTGTTTGTGTTTGAATTTAAGTGTAGTCGGCCCGCACCGCTACCGCACTGCTAACCGATCTCGCTCTCTCGTCGGCAAAAGTCAAATGCCGCGCTTCGCCGCAACTTCAATTTGATATTACTGAAACTTATATCTGGTTTAGCCTAAAGCTCAAGCTATCAGATTCATCTGTGCAGTCAATCTCAAATCTCAAATTTCAAATCGACTGACGTTTAGTATAATAGTGCTGGCGATTTTGTTCGATCCAGCAAGATTCCGACCAATTATTATCGGGTGGATGCGCTAAATGGATGTAGATTAATTCAGGCGAGCGACAAAAATATCTATCCTCTCCTAAGTATCGTTCCACAATATCTTGATCCTCAGCCCCCCAGCCAATGAATGTCTCATCCCATCCCCCGATTTCCATTAAGCGCTGGCGTTGAAATAGAGGTAAAACTCCAAATCTTTCCCGCCGGATCAAGTGCTTAAATAGCGCGGTGGGCATATCTTCTGGTGCAACTTGCGACTGTTCAATTATAGCCGACTTTTGAGGAAAATCCAGGTGAGCAGTATCGCACATCATTCGATACCCAGTTACTAACATTTGGGCTGAAAGTTGAGCCATTTTTAGATGGCGAGCGAGAGCATCTCCGTAGGGAATGAGATCGACATCAAAAGCTGCTACCCATTGCCCTTGCGCCAGAGATAAACCTAAATTTAAAGCTTTGGTTTTATGAAAAGTTCCCCCAACGGGCAGATAATTGTAACTGACTGGCAGGTTGGCAATTTCTGGTAAAATCCAAGCCGAAGGAATGCAATCGAGTTCAATTAAAATGATTTCGCAAAGAGATAATAAACTTTCCGAGGCTTGAGTTCTCCACCACGCGAGTTGAGTTCTCAAATGCTCTTCCCGCTGGCGGTAGGTAATAATTAAGGATAACTGAAGTTCACTCACAAATAGAATTTAGGGTAAAATTGGTGGTAATTTCCAACAATGGATGAGGTAGCATTGCTGGTTGCCGTAAGTCTCCAAATATATCGCCTTTTTGGAGAGATTGCAAGCAAGAGATGATGTTGCGATCTCGCGTTTGTGTTGGCGGCAATTGCTGGTGGTGCTGATTGCGCGCAGCATCGCTATGAGAAAGATGAATTACATTTCCCGCCGCGCATATCTTGATGCCAAAAAGGGTAGCGCGAATCAGCAAATCTTGGTCTTCCCATCCCCAACCTGTAAAACTTTCCTTGTATCCTCCTAATGATAATAGCGTTTGTTTGCGAGTACAGAGCAAACCGCATCCAGGTCGAGCGCGATTGCCCGCCACCGCCATTACAATATTAACAGCAGCAATCTGTTCCCCCTTCTGGATGCTGTAAGTATAGCGTTCCCGCTTTAGGGCCGTTGTTTGCAGGCAAGACTCTGCTACAGTTCTTACATAGCAAATAATCCCCTTTTTTGAATTACTTACAGCCGATAAAGAGGATGTTTCTGGGAGATGTTTTACATTTTGTATCAGAGTTCTTAAATAAAAGGATTCCAGAGTAATTGGTTCTAAAATGGAAAATAATAGTTGTAAAATTCCTTGTCTGTTCCAGATGATGTCAGCATCTGAAATCAGCAAGTATTCGCTACTAGCCTGGAGAATACCCTGATTGATTAACTGAGATTTATTAAAATCAGATTGAGGATACTTGAACCACTCTACCTGCGATAATTTGGCTAAATCTTGTAAAGCCGTTAAACATTTAGATTCAGCGGTACCGCCGTCGCAAATAATGATTTTAGTCACGGGATAACCAACTGCTAAAAGCGATCGCACGCAGTCAGCGATTTCGGGACGATTTTTAACGGGGATAATTACCTGTAACACGATATTGACACCGCTCATCCAGAATCAGTCATTACAAATCTCAAATCTCAAATCTCAAATCGATAGGTCTCAGCTCTCAAGGGCAGAACCGGTAATATAATGGAGTTCGATCGACCCTGCTGTTTTCAAAGGACGCAAATCCGGTAATTTGCCTGACCGCACCGCAGCACTGTTGGCGATCGCTCTTTTTTTGAGCTGCTGAATCAATTCTAAACGCACTGGAGAATCTAATCCAGTTGCTCGATCGGTAGTTAGGGAACCAGCTCGGTGCCGGCGAAAATAACCGCAATCAGGAACATTAACTATTGTCGCAGCAAACTGCGCTCGCAACAAAAACTCAGTATCTCCCGAAAACCGCAATCCCGTAGCAAAACCGCCCAATCTCAACACTAAATTCCGCGAAACTAAGCTGGTAGGATGCAACAGCGGATGTCCCGGTTTTGCGGCTAGGGCAGCGCTGACATTGAGAGGATAAAGTACAGGTAAAACCCTGTCATCTTCAAACACGCGCAACTCCTGAGTTCCGACTAATTCTGCTCCATAGTTTTCGGCTGCTGCTAACAATAATCCTAAGCGATTTGCGCTCGACCAATCATCGGCATCTTGAAATAAATAAGCATCATAATTTGTTTGAGAAATTACCTGCTGAATTAAGCGATAAGGGCCGACATTCAAAGCTGAAGCTAATAAAGTAACCTCGGCAAATTCTCGGACAATATCTACAGGTGGCGACTCCGAACCATCATCAATAACTACAATACCGTCCAGAGGTCTAGTTTGAGTTACCAGAGACTGCAAGCAGCGATGGAGAAACTGTTCGCAGCGATAATGGGGAATCACAGCCAACACGCGAGATTTGCTAGTAATTGGATCGTGATTTCGAGAATATTTGATGTTTGCTTTATCGATATTTGTGCAGATATAGCTGTTATTTATCTCTGAACGTTTCGATAGATAATCAGCTTGTATTTGATAATTATCCAATTCTAAAATAGCAGTATTTGCCTGAGCATAACCCCAAGTAAAAGCGATCTTTTGCCGTTCTAATTCCCCAGCAACTGCTAACAAATTCCAGCGCGTTATTTCTAACTGCGGTAGTGCCGCTTTTACCAAAAAAGTTGATGCCATCCAAGCTAAGGTGGCGACAGGATATTGTCGGGCAGTTTCTAGGGGAAACTCCACCCTTGGCGGTAAAAATGTCAGTGCAGTATTTGTGAGTTGAGGTAGCAAAAAATTTAATTGTGTATTCGCTGGTAAAATAGCTGTGAGTTCTGTATTAATTGTATCTAAAAGTTGTAAACAGGATGTAAAAGAGATCGTAGTGTCAGAGTTTGATGGATTGAATCTCATTACCTGCTGTAAGTCATAGGTTTGATTTTGAAAAGTGGCGATCGCCTCTATTTCCCAGTCAGGATTGCTGTTTCCCAGTATAATTAGAGTTAAATTTACCATTGCGTGCGATCGCAAATTATAGATTGTTTGTAATTCATCTCTCGCGCTAATCTTTCAAATCCCGAAGCCCGCATATCTGGCGGTGCCGACGCAATTAAACACTGATAGGCTAATTCCCCTTCTCCCCGCGCTAACAAAAGTTTTGCTAATTTTAACAACAGCGGTATCCAAGGTATTGGGTCGAGTTCTCGATCTGATAAGTTGCGGTTAATTAGTCCAGCGTTCTTGGCAATTTTATCTAACCATGTTAGAGAATTAATGTCTGTTTCCCACAGCAGTTTAGCATATCCCTGTTCCAGTTCTACTCGCGCTACCTCTGTCAGTAAAGTTGCTGTTGCTTGTAACTGAGATAAGGCGATTGTAGCTGATCCGCGATCGCCTGAGCCCGTAATTGCTTGCCGCCAAGTTAACCAAGCGTCTAAAAAACGGTCGCCTGTTGGGCTGCGGTATTTGCTGCTGAGTGCGATGGCTTTTCCACTCGCTAACTCGCACCAATATCCTAAAATTGGGATTTGGAATCTGTCAGCCCAAAAATTCAAATCTCCGATTAAAACAGCTAAAATTGGTTTCCAGGCTATCGCTAGAGTTGGATTTGCTTTTTTGGCTTTACTTGCTGCTAGATTGAATGCTGCTAACAAGTGCTGAATGTTAAATACATCAAGCCTACCAGTCTCGGGTAAATTAGTATTTTCCCAAATGGATGCAGCGGTGTTATTCTCAAATCCTAAACTGGGAATTAGTAAATCTACCATCGCCGGATATTCCCGGCAATTCATCTCGGCTAAACGCTTCTGGGCGTGGCGGTATATCTGCTGCCTTTTTTGGCTATCGGTTAAAAAATTACACGCAAATAGCAATACCCGTACCGCCATCAATTCTACTGACAGTTCCCGATAAGTTGAACGCAGCAAAAGCTGTTCGATAGATTGTTCTGCGAGCGGCGATATTCCAGAAAAAACCATCATTTTTGGCTGAATTAAATTTGTTAACAATAAGGCAACTTCTCGGGCTTCTCCTAGGGGTAATAAACCCGATTCCAACCACTCATTCCAAGATTTTTGTGTTACCCATTCGATCCATTCTAAAGCGCTACAGCTTTGTGGATTTTCCAGTTTACTCAAATCCGATGAATCTACAATTACTCTCCCTCGAACTTCTCCCCATAAATTTTCTAACCAAAGCTGTAAAGGTTGCAGTTCGAGAACTTGGTGCTGTTCGACTTGCAACCAAATATCTACTTGTTCTCGATCTTGCCTGACTATTTGATAGTTAAGAATCCCGTCAAACTCGGGCAAATAGATTTCCCCAGGATATTTTAAGCCTTGCTGCGTCTCGATTTGTTCTTGACTGCGACCGAGAATTTTTGCTGTTAATCCAAAGCGCCCGCAAGGACAAACATCAGGATTTAATAGAATGCGATCGCCGCACTGATAGCGAACCAAAGGCATGGTACGATTGTATAAATCTGTAGTGACTAATTCACCGTCAATAATTTCATACAAACATCGATCGATATCTAAATGCAGCCGCCCGCATTCAGGACAACTCAAACCAGAAATTCCTGTTTCTTGACAACCGTACTCGTTAATAATTGGAGCTTGAAACACCGATCGCAGTAATTGTTCTTGGAATTCAAATAAAACCTCCCCGGTACAAATCACCCCTAAAACCGCAGGTATTGAATCTCCGAAAAGAGCAGCAGCCACTTCGCACAAACGACTGGGATAACCTCGAATGACAGACGGTTTGTTCTGCAACAGTTTTGCCAAATGTTGCAGCAAATCCGGGGCGATATTTCCAATCAATGAAATATCGTTGACTCGCAGCGGCTGCAAACGACTGGCAAGATTAATAATGGGGACTTGTTCGTCAATTCCCCACCAAGCTAAAGCACGTTTTCTTGCCAACAAACGCGCTTCATTCCACTCATTTCCGGCAAAGTATGTAAAAGATTGACCGGAAGTTCCGCTAGTCATTCCTCGGTAAACTAAGTCATCAGCATTCGCCAGAAATAATCCGGGATTTTGCCGGATTGTTTGTTTGTCAACGGGCTGCAAGCTAGCAAAAGCTGTTTGCCAATGGGAAACAAGTTGTGGGAAATCCGACGGGGAATCAATTAGTCCGGCTTGCAAAAAGCGGTGGTAATTTCCTGGGACTGTTGTGGCAACTTGTAAAACTCGTTTTAAGTTGATGGCGGTGCGATCGCTCAATTTTGTCATAAGTTGCCGCCTGGATAATTTGCAGGATTAGGACTTAGGTATAAATCCCAAATTAATCGGGTAAAAAAAACCTGGTTCTCGTAAAAAACACTATTTTCTGCGTAGTCGATCGAAATTCAGCGTTATTTTTGAGAGTCTTTGCTGGCGATTCTATCTGCTATTTGCAGCCAATCTTCATGAATCAAAACTTGCCGTTCTTGCGACAGTCCTTTTAATTCGCCCCGCTGTATTTTCAGGGGTTTTTCGCAAAAATTGCCCAAAGGTTTGAGATAAACTCTATTTACCCAGCCCACTCGGAAATCAGGCGCATTTGCAAACTGCCCTCCACTCAGATTTTGAGGGCTAGGACTATATTCACCGCCAATCTTTACCCACTGTCCCGTTGCATCTCGATCGCCCGTAACGACTTGCCAGCCTTTAGGAACTAGCCCGATAACCGGGCCGTCGGGGGAAGAACGGATAGTCAGGGGATCTGTTTCGGTAACGACTTGAGCAAAAGGTCGAGGCTTGCCTCCGTAGGGGCAATTTTGAGCCTGTAAAGTTGTTTGGGAGGGCGTCGCAGAGGTGGTTTTGACACCCAACAGAGATAACAGCGTTAAGCTCGCAAAGAGCGCAATTTGTTTCCAAACTTTTAAGATATTCACAGAACCTATAGTCTTTTTCATATAAATGAAGGGCAATAACAGCATCAATTATACTGTATGTCATCTACCTGAGAAAGGCTATACTGCCAAGTTATCATTTGTTCGCCTCAAGTTTAGGAAAACCAAACATTCAATCATGCTTGCGGAATTGTTGCTTGAAAATAACCCCGATTGCTTTGCCGAATTAGTCCAGTTTTTGCAACGCATCCTTGGTGCGGAACAGCGGTATCTTGATTGAAGCGCCAATCGCGATCGCCACCAACACCCCCATTTGCCAGAAACTAAACCCAGACCAAAACCCCACAGACCCGCCATGCCCAAACTCCCTGAGTGCGATCGCTATGTCCTCTACGCCCGCAACCCACACCTCATCTGTGCCGTGCATCGGGCGGGCCCCAACGCGGACACTTGCCCCGACTTTCTAGAAAACCCCGACGCCGAACCGGAGGAACTGTGGGAACCCGAAGGGGCAAGCTACTACAACGGCGAACTTATCCTGCAACACCCGGCAGCGGTGGACACGCCTTGCAAAAGTTAGAGCTGCTGGACACGCATTCACTGTTTACCGGCCGGTGTCCCGAATGTGAAATGACTTATCCCCAGTATGAAACGCCGCCTGTTCATTGGGATTGCCCGGAGTGCGGGTGGATGGATGATTCGGTGTGAGGTGATGGTTGACAACGATAATTATCAGCCACGGGAAAACACTCGCTCGGTTGCAGTCGCAAGGCTGGCGATCGCTCTCATCGATGTTGTAATGGAATAGAGGAACCGTCTCCCAATATTGAACCCTGACAAATGACTGACTCGCTACTCGGATCGCTCGATTTGCTGGACACCGATTACGCTGACATTCTTGCCAACAGTAACAAGTCAGCTTTTGAACTGCAACTGGTTAAATTAGGGGTTGACCTAACAGAAGCGCGCACTAAAACTAAATTCATTGCGCTGGTGCAGCATAAACCTGAAACTCTAGAAGAATTGGAAGCTCTAACGCCAGCATGGAAAGAAGCTTGCCATTACAAACCGAACGCGCTCGCATTTTGAATTGCTGTCAAAGTTGCTGTGGGACAATCAAGGCAGTGCATGATGATTGCTGAGGGGATGACAAACCAATACGAACATTTTGTGTTATGTACTTATCTCTATCTTCGGGGTTGGCGTAGTCATTCGGCTGGAATTTTTCGTAAAATTATAAGAAGACATCTTTTGATGATTTTACGGCGAAAAAATTAGTTACGGCTCTGAACGAAGCTCTGACATTTATACGCCATTGGGCGCAACAGCTTTTTAATGTCACCTCTAAATTAGCCGTCTACGGATATCGGGAGAGCCTCTAGGTATTGATTATGACAAACTCTAACTTTAGCAACGTCGCCAGAACGGCCAATGCGAACAGACAGCTTACCCTTAACTTTTCTCCAATCAAATTTGAAGATGTGGAGATTTGTGTCGGTATTTATCAGTATCAGAGCAAAGAGCAGCTAGATGCTCTCCGTGAAAAACATGGCAATACTCACGTTTTCCATAGAGATAACAAGAATCAGATTCTTTGTGTTTCAATTGTTTCATCTGGTGAAGTTCTGGGTGAAGAATCCATAACTATTCCACTCTCCAAGAACCTTTATCTGTGTGCAGCTTTGATTCGTGCCGCACTACTTAACTATTTGCACAGACTAGGGCGAAGAATTCTTGGGTACGATCCCATAGAGTTTATTTCTGACCAGGCTCAAGATAATTTTCTAGCAAAAGTTCTCCCTCGTGACACCGAACTCCCAACCTGGCTATCGGTAAAACCACTATACACGGCAGCCATTCGGACGGTGAACTTCGATAATCAGTCACTGTGTCTAGGGCTAGCTCTGAACGCCAGAACCACCAAATGGATCGAGCTACCTTGTGACGCCTTGGTAAGAGAAGGCTTTTCCCTTACTGGACTCTATGTGAGTCAGTTGATTCTATCAAGGGATAGTCGTATGGCTCCGCGCTTAAAGCTCTTGGGGCGCGTACAGTCGATTGAGAATGAACAGTTAACCCTTACAGACTCTCGTTCGGGGACTTGCACTGTTGCCGCGAGCGAAGTATTTCTTGAGCCGCGACACGAAGCTTTTAACCTCTGTCTTGTGCATTTATTTGGCAAGAAAGCACCTCATATAAAGCAAGCACTTGACAATGAGATTGCGACATTTAGAAGCGGCCCAGCTAGACTAGAAAAGTTGCAAACTATTATTCAATACTTCGCTAACCACCCGATTGAATTTGTCCCAGGTGCAACGTTTACCCTTGAGCCTTTCCTCACAGAAGCAAATCCGCCAAATTTCCCTGCCGTCCACATCGCACGTTCAGCCATTTACGTTTTAGATCCAACGGGCGAGAAAACTTCTACATGGAACGATGGTGGACTAAATGATTATGGCCCCTACACGGCACAGACCTTTACCCCTTCAACTCCCCGCATATGCGTTATCTGTCAACAGACGCGCAAGGGGCGTGTCGAGCAATTCCTTTACAAGTTTTTTAACGGTGTTACCGTACCAAAACTGAAGAGACAACCTTTTGCCAAAGGGTTTATCCACAAGTACGCCCTTGATGGAGCTGAACCTGAGTTTTTCCTTACTGAGGACAACACAGCAGAAGCGTATAATCGAGCGGTTAGGCAAGCTCTCGCCCACCAAACAAGGAAAAACTTTAAGTGGGATTTGGCGTTGGTTCAGATCGATGAGGCATTTCATCAACTATACGGAGATAACAATCCTTATTTGACCACCAAAGCCGCTTTTCTTGCGGAACAGATTCCTGTTCAGGAGTTTCAGATCGAGACTGTTGATGTTCCAGATCGAAATCTTTGCTATGTTCTCAACACTATGGGACTTGCTACTTACGCCAAGCTGGGCGGAATTCCGTGGTTGATTAAAGCTAATCCTACCATTGCTCATGAATTAGTTTTTGGCCTCGGTAGTGCTTATGTAAGTGAAGGCCGTTTGGGGCATCGAGAGCAGGTTGTCGGTATCACTACAGTCTTTTCGGGAGATGGCAACTATAGACTCTCAAACCTTTCACAAGCAGTTCCCTTTACAGATTATCAGGATGCTCTGCTCCAGTCGTTGCGCGACACAATCGGTAAAGTCAAGCGTTCGATGAACTGGCAGGCAGGGGAGCATATACGGCTAATATTCCATGCGTTTAAGCCCCTCAAAAATTCTGAAGCGGAAGCAGTAAAAAAACTTATGGGGGAATTAGGTGATTATGATGTAGAGTATGCTTTTATTCACATCATTAAAGAACATCCTTACATCCTATTTGACGCATTACAGAAGGGGATACAAGATTACTCTACTAACTCTATTAAGGGTGTCTTTGCTCCTGTACGGGGCGGATTTTTGCGACTTTCCCGATCTGAAGTTTTGCTTTCACTAACTGGAGCGAAAGAGCTGAAAAGGGTAGAGGATGGAATTCCTTCTCCAGTTCTACTTCGCCTTCATGGTCAGTCTTCATTCCAAGACACAACATACCTCACCCGACAAGTGTTTACGTTTTCGTGCCATTCATGGCGAAGCTTCTTCCCATCACCAATGCCAGTTACTATCATGTACTCCGAGTTAATCGCCAAGATGCTAGGACAATTAGGTACGGTCTCACGTTGGAATCCCAATGCAATGTTAGGACGAATCGGTGAAACGAGATGGTTTCTATGACTGCTCCAGACGAACTTCTGTTCACCGACGCAAGAAAAGCTCTTTTGCGAGAGCTAAAAAACTTAGTTGGACGAGGGAACGTTGATGAAGCATTTGCAGCGTGGCTTCTTCCATATCTGGACATTGGTCTACAGCTTCAAAAAGCAGCATGGGCTGCCGGAGAACGTATAGGAGCACAGCGGAGCTATCGGGATGTTGCGATTCTCGGATTTGCCGCAGCAACTGGCATACTTCAGCCCTCCCAATGGGAGGTACTCAAGAAAGGATTAACGTGGGTCGCCGGACGTGAGCCATTCATCGACGGTGGGCCGATGGACTTTTGTACTGACATCGTTGCTCTTTTGGGAATCGCTCTTGGGGCTGAGTTTATTGGTGAAGATTCAATCCAAAACAAAGTTGTTTGCTGGATGGAGAGGTTTATCAGTCAAAGCTTCCAAAATCGGTTAAGTGACTGGCAAAAATGCCTGCTCATTGCTACTCAACAAGTAGTAAGTTCAATCCCTACCTTATCCCTTCCAAATGCAAACACAGTTTCAGATGTACGCCTTGCCCTGCGTGTTAAAGGATTGCTCCCCCCTGACCCAGGTTCCAATAATCAAGAGCAGATGGAAACTCTATCGCTGATGAAGCTTGAAGCTGGTGCTGCTATTCATCCGGCTTGTGCAGCACTTCGGCTCGCAGCTTTTGATTCAATCCAACGTACTTCTCTAGCAGTTAATCTAAGCAGGCCGTCGATAGAAGATGTTTGCATAATTTTAAATCGTGTACCTGGGGCGCTGCGAAAGTCGATAGGGAAAGAGAAACTACATCCTGGAAGAGACCAAGCTCGAAAAGGGTATGTCGATAATGAGGAGCGGGTTCAAAACTTACTCTATTTTTTGCTAGCTTCCATCTTTCCTGATTGTAGGGAAATAGATAACACTTCCTCTGTCGGGGGACAAGGACATTTGCGAACAGTTTTAGAAATACCGTGCTTGAGACTAATCATTTATGTAAAAGTTATGGACTCTAGCAACAATTATCAAAGCGTTATTCAGCAGATTTCTATGGACTCAGACTTGTATCTTGTTGAAGGTTCAGCTTATAGCAGTATAGTGGTTTTTGTTTGGGATGGGTTTAGCCGACTAGATATACATAATAACCTCACGAAAGAAATTAAACAACTTCCCGGCGTTGTTGATGCCATTGTGATGTCCTATCCTGAAAGTATCACAGAGCCAAGAGCAGAAAAACTGCAAATTGAAATTCCTAAAAATGACGTTGACCCTCGTGCTATTGCCATTTCATTTGAGCAGTTAGCAGAAAAACACCCTGGTGCTGAGTTAGAAAGTGTAAAGATGAATGAACGGGGTACCGATAAGCTTTTACTGGAGGCCAAAACAGCTCCAGACGCAGACCATTCCAAACTTAGTGCCGACTACTTGGTGACCTACAATAATATCAAAGCTTTACCAGAGGAAATTAAATTAATTTTAAAAGAAAAAGATTCCCGGATTCAAAGTTTAGAAGCTATGATAATAATAGGGCTAAAGAGTCCTAGCCTTTACGCCGAAACATATCATAACAATGGAGATACTATGTCACAAGGATCAAAAAAACACTCTAATTGGAACTTACACAATCCTCAGATTGCTGGAGGTATTGTAGATGCTGAGACGGTTCACGCTCATCAGATAGGTGGCAACATAACCAATTACACGCCCGATCAAAAGCAAAACCTGGCAGAAGCCGCAGCAGAAATTCAGCAACTTCTACAACAACTGGAGCAGAATTATCCCACGACTACGCCTCTAGAAAGGGAGGCAGTTGTAAAAGAAGCCCTCAAGCAAATTGAGAGCAATCCAACCTTCAAAGCACGGGTAATTGGAGCTCTAAAAGCAGGCGGTACTGAAGCCTTAAAAGAGCTGGTAGATCATCCCTTGATCAATATCTTTATAGCAGGTCTAGAAGGCTGGCAAGATGCAGAGTAGCTTAGCGATCGCGATCGAGTGGATGTTGTGATGGAATAGAGAAACCATCCCCGATATTAAAGCCTGACAAATGACCGACCCACCCGTCGAAAAACTAAATTTACTGGACACCGAGTACGCGAACATCCTTGCCAGCAGCAGCTATCCCGCGTTAGAACTGCAACTGCTCAGGCTGGGGATTGACCCGGCATCCGCCCGCAGGACAAGCAATTTCCTCGTTCTGGTGCGGCAAAAACCCCATACTCCCGAACAGTGGGCTGCTCTAACCAAGGCTTGGGAAGCAGGTTACGGGTGCGAACCCGAACTTGAAGATTTTCAACAAATTGTAGAATTGCTGTGGAACCATCAAAGAAGAGTTGAAAATGATTGATAATCAACAGTTGTCACTAATTGATTAAATGGCTCACACGCCGCTCGAACCAATCGATTTGCTAGACACAGACTACGCCGACATCCTAGCCAACAGCAGCGATCCATTATTTGAACTACAACTGGTCAGGTTTGAAGTGAATGCAGCATCCGCCCGCACGACAAGCAATTTCCTCACCCTGGTGCGCCAAAAACCTGAGACTCCCGAACAATGGGTTACTTTAACCCAAGCATGGGAAGTAGCTTGCGAGTATAAGCCCACAGCTGAAGATTTTCGCTTATTGCCAGAATTACTGTGGGAGACTCAAGACAGCGTTGAAGTTGATTGGTTGCTGATAATTTTGAATTGAATTTACTTCGATAACAGAGCGATCGCCCTATTTTGAAAAGATGAGCTTTTACCGCTATGCCTAAACCAAAGAGGTATCCCGACAATTGGCAAGAGATTGCGCTCTCGGTGAAAGAAAGCGCTCTTTGGCGTTGTGCTAAGTGCCATCAACAATGCCTCCGACCCGGCAAACAAAGCGGCTTAACCAAATCTGAACGGTGTGCTTTAACTTTAGCGGTGCACCATCGCAATCGGATACCGGAGGACAATCGCCCAGAAAACTTAATCGCTCTGTGTACCGCGTGTCACCTGTCCTATCACAATCGTGGTCAATCTAACGTATCGCCGGGGCAATTATCCCTGTTCCCCGATGATAACCTTGACTGGGATATTATGGAGTGCTCTCTGGAATCGGTATGAAACAATGTATCCGATCCGAATCCGTTGGTGTCCGCTTACTTTGTTTAAAGGTAGCTTTACAGTTTTCCAGCGCGAGCGTGTTCGCCGTTGAAGAGGAAATTTCGTATTTTTGTTTAAGTATCTTCCCGTGCAGTAACTTCATCGGTTTGCCAGGATTCTAGGAGCCGCTTCTTGGCTAATTCCCACAGTTCTTGAGAGTCTTCTGATTCCTGATGCGGAGCCAACTCAGTTGCTTGGGATGTTTCAATATTTACGGAAATTTCTGGTTGGATAGTTCTTTCAGGATCTCTCATTTCCACTCACTTAAGCCAGGCACGAGTGCTGGAAATTCATCCAATTTGCAGCTAATCCAAGCAGCGCGTTTGCGGAGCGAAATCAAGAATTTCCCAACGATCTCGCCTACCATCCACAAAAAACAAAACTCGCCCAGCAGCGGGTGTGGCTGGGCTGTTTCGCGAACGGCAGACAGCTACTCTAGGTGCTGGTCAACTAAAGCAATGAGTTTAGCGATCGCTTTCTGTTCTTCTAGAAGTAGTTCTTTGAGCTGGCGCATCTGTTCTTGATTTGGGGGTCTATGTACCAAGTCATCAACGAAGTCTAGCAGGGGAGACTTTCTAAAAGGTCTACCCAAAGCAGCTTCATCTCGCAAGCGCTTGGTTCGCTCCAGCTTAGACCGTTGCAATCGGTTTTTCTCCTGACGGCGTGCGATAAGTCCGTCAAGTCTTTGACATTCGTTTCCAGTCTTCTTCATCTCCATATATGTCTTTCACTTGTTGTTTCAACTCGGTTATTTGTTCGCTAAGACTTGCCACCTAAAATGTGGCAAGGGGGCGGATGCTATAATCAAGGCGGATATATCGAGCGCAGCGAGTACCGCCAATGATTTAGCGTGGGGAATTGCCACCAACTAATAAATTGCCCGACAGGGCATCCCTGTTTTTAGGACGAATATTCATAGCCATCAGCCTTGTGAGCAGTCTTCAAGTATTTGGGATGAACATCAAAACTTTTTCCTCCTACTGTTAGCTTGAAGCTTGGTCTAAACCGAATTGCAATTCGACCAGTGTAGCTTCCTGCATATTTTCCAGCGGGGATACTAGCTTTCACCAAGTCTCCCGTCTGAAAACCCATGAAGAACTTTTGAGCTGGTGCATGACGAATGGGGAAGCCAAATTTGTTGGTTCCGCAACGCTGTCTTCTTCCGTGCCCTTTAGCCTTAACCAATAAGGGTTTTACACCATTTAGGAGTAGTTTTTCTGGCGTCAATTCTCCGACACAAGCTGCGTCAGTCCAGTGCTGTTTTTCAATCCCCCTTGTTTTGCGGTTAAATTTTGTTCGTCCTCCTGAGCCTAGCTCTACGGGTAGTCCAGTTGACTGTAGCCTTCTGTAAAGTTCCCAGCGAGTAACGTTAACTGCCGCTGCGTCTTTAAGGGGTGTTTTGGATTGAGCTAGTATTCGCTTAAGAACTTCAGGTTTCTTTTTGAGAAACTCTTCAACGGGCTTGTTCCCTTTGGCTTGATTACAGGAATGGCAACTGAGACACAGATTGCTAACTCGATTGCTTCCTCCCTTAGACTTCGCAAGGATATGCTCGATCTCAAAAGCAACATCCGTAATGCCACAATAAGCGCACTTTCTACTCCATTTTTCTAGTAAATACTCTTTGACTTCAAAGCCATATAGTTCACCTCTTTGATATTCAACTCCAGCAATCTCAGGATTCTGGATCTGTTGTAAATCAAAACGCACCAGTTCTTGAGAAATAGCTATAGCGGGACAAACTTTCCTGATTCGTCTAACCCAGGTTTCGATGTTCGCAACTCGACTATCGAGAGACGGTGGCAACCATCCTTTTTTACAGGTTCTGTTCAGGAAGCGGGGCTTACGATAGCGAGTTTTTCTGTTGCGACGCCCTCTTCTCAAGGATCTGCGAGATTCAAGGGCGTCTTTAATTTGTTGACCCCGGTGAGTGATTTCCAATGCGTTGGTGACGCGACCAGTTTGCTCTTGAACGACAGCAATACCCGTAGTTTTGCTGCCGGGGTCAATTTTGATTCGGTGACTATGTGTTACCGAATTTTCTAGAACCCTGTCCTGTAGCACAATGGTGAACGGGTAACGTTTAAAGATTTTGGCTCTCCCTTTTCTTAATAGTTCTCTTGCCCGTGCGGGGTGGCAGGGGTCAAGAGGTTTCAAGTTTTTATCTAGGACAAATGTACGCATTACTGCATCTCTCAATTTCTTGGTTAAGTTTGCCTCGACGCTGTTAAGACTCGGTACTTTCTGGACAACACTGGCTTTCCCTTAATGACCTGTTTAATTGCCCAGTTGTAGAGCTTGAAACTGGCACGCATTTCAAGGTACGAAGTTTAACGCTTGGTCTTAACGCCTGCTAGTAAATACTAGCCGTCTGGTCAACAGGCTTTTTCAAGCCCACACCAGACCTGTAGGGTTGGTGTGCGGTAGTTGACAGATTCGACATATTCTGTTAACTTTTGTATTGGATCGGGTTGGGGCGTATCACCGTTAGGGGTGTCACCGTTAGACCCGTTGCCGTTGGTCATACTCATTCCTCACTGGTGTCTGATAGAAAAAACTAGCGATCGCTTTTGATACAGATGAAACTATCGCCAGCGTCGCTACAAAATTGTTACTAAGTTGTTACTAAGTTGTTACCAAGTTTTATGCCAATTAGTTAGTTGAACTCAGTGGGATTCGCTTAGTAACAATGCTCATAAATTCACCCTCACTTGGAGCCGGCATAAGCAAACTCCATTCGCTGATATGAGCGAACTGTAACTTGTAAAGCCAGCGAATCGTGTATGTTACCCCGTAGCTCGATCCAAAAACCATTACCCTTACCCGTTCGCAGCCATCAGATTGAGCTGGCAAACTGTTCAGACCAGGAATAATCGACGGTAAAGTATCGTCTGAACTAGGCACAAAATCCAGATGTTGCGAATAAAACAATTGTGGTGTGAAACTTGGTGTCGTTGGCAATCCAATACCAAAGTTTGTAATCATAATTCGAGCCTCCTAATAGCTCTAGGGGATTAGTCGCATGGAAGATGTTCCAGATTTCTTTCTTGGCGTGATTAGTTATAGGTTGCATCATTGCTCAATAAAAACACTCAACCCATTAACTGGACTAAAAGAGAAATTTGAGACGACATCTTCTATCAACTCAAGAATTAATCGTTCCTCCCGTCACCCGGTGTCGGCGCTGTCGGTGCGTTGGAGTCGCTAGCTATCCGCCAGCACAGCGCGCTTGCTAGTTGGTTTTGTTCAACACGATCGAGAACTCGCACTGTCGGAAACCAAGCCTGCAAGTGGGATAAGTCGCTGTTGACGCTACCCGAATACGCTCTTGACGGGTCGCTCTCCAAACAAACGAAGGTTCGCAAAGCGTAGAGCTCATCTAAGTTGAGTCCGTCCAAGCGATTAATCAAGGATTCGAGGGAATATTTTCGGGGCGTTGTGTGTCCCGTAATCGCTTGTTCCCCCAGTTCCCACCAAATCATCACGTCGGCTCGTTCGGTGGAACACAAAATCTCATGTTTCCGAACGCAGATGTAAACTGGCTGTCCGTCTTCCTGTATCAAATTATCTCGGTCATTTAGCAGGCGACCGGTGACTGTTTCAGGGCGAACGTCGGTCACTTCCATGCGTCCCATTGTGGTGGTGACGCGGGGATTGGGTATTTCTACAAAGCTTGGTCGGGCGGGTTGCGATGGCTGCCCGTAATCTGCGAACATAGAGGAAATCTCCATTGTGAGTGCCATACCCCGCCCCAGAAGATTGCGAGTCAGAGGGGGCGGGGTTGGTTTTGGATGAATTTCTAGATTATACCCCTTCTGAGTCCCTGTGTATACCCTCAGAGTAAACTATTGGGCATGAGGGAGAATCCTTAAGGACTTAGGAGCCCCTAAATCCTTGTAGGATAAGCAGTATATGAATTGTGGAAATATTGAAAATGCCCGACATTGATGCTCCTAAAATGGTACGCATAGATTTTTCCGTGCCTGCTCCGCTTTTAGAGCAAATGCAAGAATTAGCTAAGGATGAGGGTTGGAAACCTGCGGAATTGCACCGGATGCTTTGGGTACTCGGGTTTGCAGCGTATACCGAACAGAGCAACAAACGCTTGGTAAACGATCGGCTTAGGGCAAACAAGGCTAAGGATAAACTCGACACCTGAGCTGTTGAGGCAGTCAAAACGCCTCGAACGAGGTGACACCCAGAATTAAAGGTATTCGTTACTGTTAGAAAGCTGCCAAGCATCGAGAAAATTACTGAATAATTTGCTTTATCCCTGCAAGTCAATCGCTTCATGGGCTAACTCCGCGTTTGCTACACTATGGGTGTTTTGTACCCATGCCGGGGCTGTAATATCGAGACTTCTCCGGCATAGATAATTTAGTTGCTCTCTAATTGCTGGTGGTATTTCTTACCTTCTGAGATTCTACGCTTGAGGGTGTCTAATGCCCTCACCGCTGTCCAATTACCCCGATTAGCTAATTGGATATATTGCTGTATCAATTCTTCGGTGATTTGTTGGTCTAGCCACTGCACCAATTCTGCGGTTGCGAGGCGCGCTTGGGGATTGGTGTTGCCGAACATCTCGAACATTCCCAAACGCTGCATTTGCTCTAAGGTCATACTTTCCACCGCTTTCACGGCTTCTTCAAACTCTTGGGCGGTCAACTGGGACGGCTCATGGGGATGCTGCTGTAACAGGAAATAATCGATTTCTTTGTACGCGCCGACATACATTTTATGGTGAACACAGTCGCATAAAATAGCGTGTTCTGGCAGCTCATCATCGGAACCAAAGTTATAAGGCTCTAAGTGGATTGCGAGAGTTATGTGTTCTATCAGTGGCGCATACACGGCGTAGTAACTAAACGTAGCCATTGCTCTGCCATTACTCCATGTGGCTTTGCTTCCTTGGTAATAAAGAGCAAAGTATTGAGTGTTGCTGACTCCCACCATCTCAGGTAACATGGGTGGCATCGCTACGGGTAATTCGATGAAGTGTGTTCCTAACATGATTCCTCCTTGTTCAAGTAAAAGGGCATGGAAACGCTGGTTTTTTGCCCTTTCGTGTATTCAATATCTACCGTTGTTTCAGTCAATGCTCAACAACGAATTGCTCTTTATTTTGTTGTTAGTTCATTTGAGTTTCCTCCCAGATATAGGGGTGTTTTAAATGTTTGAATCCAGTGGGCATCAACACGAACCATCATTTCTGATGAATCATTTTTGATGGCATTCAGCCAAGGATTTTTCGCATCTCTCAGAATCAACTCTACTTTAATAGACTGCACGAACACTTCAGGCGGAACCCGACTAGCTTCAATCCATACCCCATCATCAAACGGGTTGATTGGATAAATCAGTTTTTTGAAGTTATACACATTGTCGTGATAGCAGTAGGGATACTCATAGCGCGATACCATCCGATTGGAATGAGACATGGGATTGTATTTTCTCAATGAGAAAATCTGCATATTTTATGACTCCATTAATCCAAGAGTGTAGTAGTTATCTAACAATCAATCGAAAGAAAACAGCCGTTAGATTGATAAGCCAAAGTTATCTTTAGTTCAAGCCCTTCTGTTCTCAAAACTTTTTCTGCCTCATCCAACAGCTCAAAAGAGTTGAACCAAACTTGAATGATGCCCTCAAGTTTATGATGCTTTAAGGTGTATCCTCGTTCGTGATGGGAAGGGTGACGGCATCTCACGAAGCAAGCCGTTCTGAGGAATGTGTGAATGTTTCTGGTCATTTTTATGTGTTCTGTTATTCAAATAGGATGAGAGCGCTGCTTTCTTGGCGTTTCCCGTACTCCGTGTCTACCTGCGTTCTCAACGCTTCAAACTCATCAAATAAGTCACTGGGAACATACTTGGTGTTCTTTCTAGAGCTAAGTTTGTAATAGGCGTGTTGCCACTGGGCCAAGGTATTCAATGATGCTGTGTAGTGTAACCAATCGCAGTTATTGAGGTGCTTAAATCCCCATTGCTCATTCCTCCATTCGGTATTCGCATCTCTGCCAGGCCAGCATATATACACCGCTCCTGGTAATCCTTTGAGTAGCACTATCTCGTACAAATTCCAAGCTTCTGTGTAACGGTAGCAACTTTCTTCGTTGATGCACTCTCCGCCTTCATCTAAACCCATTTGAGTACAATCCAACCCTAAACAGCAGTGCATTGTATACCTCTAATTTACTATTTTTTCTACACTAGCGACAGCTATCTTATTAAAATTGCTTTTGTTTTGAGGTTAACATTAAGCAGAAAAGAGTCCTTTGTAAAAAGTGATTATTTCCTGTTTTCGTTGTTTACTCAGGGCATGGCGGTTGGTAATTACAGCGCAGTAGTTATCAACTTTGGAAAGCCATTGCTCGTAGGTACTACCCCGTTGTTCTAAGAGTTGTTGCACCGCTACTTCTAATTCGGGTGTGATTTCTTCACCTTCGATGTTGTCGATTAGTTCATCCAAGTCCTCCAGTTCTACAGTGAGTAAATGCAATGACTTAGTGCGCCCTCCGTGAGCCTCACAGCGACTGGAAATCAGAGCACGTTGGTCTGGTTCATGTGTTGCCATGCTTGCTGCACAATTGAGCCGGTTTCAGGAGTTTCGGGGGTGTCGTATTGTGCTTTTAGTTGAGCTTTGAGGGCGGTCAGTGCTTCTATTCGCTGCTCTGAGGTTGCTAGTAATTGAGTGCAAATAACATCCAATAAGGACGTATTGGGCGTATTAGCCGTAGATTCACTCGATGTGACAGGTTCTTGAGATGCGGGTAATTGTGTCTTCTTTGTGGGCATGTGTCCAATTGTTCTAATTGTGATTTACAACCATTGCGATAGCCATTTTGTTTGAGTTATTTTAGTTATTAAGTTTATCAAAAATTAGCTATTAGTAAGACGTTATTATTATATTATTTTAAATAAGGAAGTTGCCCCAAGCGCAAACTTGAGGCATGATAGATTAGATCCTGCTTGCAATAATCAGATTTGTCGCGACTAATTGAAACTGAACTTCGGTCAACCCTATTGTTTCACCATCATCCGTACAGGCAGTAGCAATCACTTGACCGCCAAGTGCAATACTGCGACGAGTAATGCAGGTTAAGGGCAATTCCTTGTATAAGAATTCCTCATCACAGATTAGGTCTATCGCGGGATCTGGAAATTGATTCGGGACATATTCTATGAACGCAGGTTCACCTGCAATGCCCACTCGGTTTTGCAAATCTGCAAGTTCCAACTTTTCTTCTACTTCCAGCCGGTGGATTCCTGTTGAATTAATCAAAGCGTAGAGCATAGCTTACTCCCTATTTTTTACACCCTAGCGGTAGCCCTTTAATTTAAATTATTTGTATATTTAAAATTACTCTTGATATTAAGTTGATTTAGTATGACACCAACTCAACTAGACCAGAGAACAATACCGAGACACAAAGCCGCTCTCAAGCGCAATGAATTGAGCTTACCTATAATACCTACACCGTTTCTCACAACTCTAAAGCTCTTTCCCTGATAATCCACCCAAGATTTTTTCCTTGCAAGGCAGCCTGTACCCCGCCATTTGGAGGGGGCTATTTTAACTATCTAAAACCACCGGATTTGGTGAGGTCAGACTTAAACTGAAGCCAATACTATCATTTTATAACGTAATAAAAGCCAGCATTTATGAAGAAAAAACCATCAATACCAGATGCGATTCTGGCTATAGATTTTGGCGGCTTATCTACTAGAGTTTTCTGCCAAAGCTCGCAAGCAGGCAGTAAAGCAAGCTCCTTTGTAATGGAATCGCAGGTGGGGCCAGTGAGCCAAGACATAGCCAATTGTTTCACACAACCCAACCTCGCATCAGCATCTCCCGAAAATATTGCTTGGGTGGCAATTGGTAATGAATGCCGAGCCGTTGGCTACCTAGCAGCAGCACAATTCAATGCTCACATCGGTTTGGCGGGACTGAAGTACAGTAGCGCTTTGTACAAAGCTCTAGCAGCTTTGTGGGTAGTGTCGCGGAAGTTAGATTTAGGCAGTCAATTTAGCGCTGCGATCTCCGTTTTCTTGCCCCCAGGCGAGTTTAATGACTCCAAGCAATTTTTTGAGATATTAAGTCAATACTCTGCTTCATTTGAAACACCCACAGGCAAGCTCTCCGTTACCCTGGACAAAACCCAAGCTTTGCAAGAAGGCGGCGGCATTGCTTTGATCCACAACAGTAATTTAGGTTCAGCCTTCAAGCAGCGGGTAACTGCCTTTGTTATGGTAGGATTTCGCAATGCTTCGGTAATAGTTTCGGCACGCGGTGCTGTCGGTAAGGGCAAAACTTCAGACTTAGGAATGGTAAGGTTGGTGGATCTAGTTCAAGAGCGAACATCTAACTACGATGCTTCCCGTTTGGCTTTATCAATCGCTCAAGCGGGCGTAAGCTACAACCGCCCTTACTTTTACCGAATTGCTCGGAATCGAGAGGAAACAGCTAAAGATCGAGAAGTTGACCAATTGATTGAAGCAGTCAAGCTGTCTCGCTTCGACTACGCTCGAATGCTATCTCATTGGATTAATGAAGTGCTGCCGCCCGATTTAGATGAAATTGTATTTTGCGGGGGGACTTCTGAATATATGAAGCCAGAACTGCGAAATCAGTTTTCTCATTATTCGCTGTCTTGGCACGCAGGTATAACAGTGCCAAAAACACTTGATCCTGATGGTTTAGGTTGCCGCATAGCTGATGTTTACGGACTATTTTCTTACTTCAAATCTCAGTTTGAGGTACTGAGGCAAAGCTCTGTTGCGGCAACTTCTCAGAGGGCAGAAGATACAACTTCCAGTTCAGGAGATGCTCCAGTCCCCACGACTGATATACAGAGTGTAAAAGAATGTGCTGAACAATCTACCAAGCCAAAATCTGAACAACCTACTCACCCAAAATCCGAGCAACCTACTCAATTAAAACTTGAGCAATTTACTCACGCTAAATCGGAGCCATCTACTGAACAAAAAATTGAGGAATCTACTGAGCAAAAGACTGAAGATATTACTGAACAAAAATTTGAGGAACCCGCGGAACAAAAATTTAAGGAACCCACTGAACAAAACACTGAAATTATTACTGAACAAAACAGTGAAGTTTGCGCTCAACAAAATGCTGATTCAAGTATCAAAGATAGCTGCTTAGATGATTCTAATAAATGGAGTGAGGAGGAGGAGTCGTCCAATACAGAACCTTCATTAGAGGAATCAGAAGCAAACTTAGATGCAGCTCTCTTATTGGGAGGACCCTACCGAGGTGCTGGAAAGAAGGTGAGGAATTATGCCTAGAAAACGTTACAAGGAATTTTGCTGGCGCTGTCAAGTTTTGCCAGATTCCGAAGACGCTATCTTGCTATCTTACCTGCAAAATCATCCTTTTTTTAGTTTCCAGGAAACGATTTTACCTCTAATTAAAGCGCGGTGGCTGTTAGCATCATTACGCAATAGCGGTAGTCCTTCTAGTACAGAGTTAGAGTATTTGAGGCGAGAAAGCATTAATTTTTTGCTCAGGCAGATAGATGAAGTTTGCCGAGATGCGGGATTTAACTGTACCGAGTTAGGAGTAATTGCCCCTGGTATTTCTTCGGGTTTAATTCCTTTAGCTACTTTCCCTCACTTATCGAATTCAGGTGCATCTATTGCTACGGAATTAACTGCCCCTGAGAGTTCAAATCCCGCAAGTTTGCCCGAAGAAAAAGAACCAGAGGAATTTTGGGGAGAAGTTGAGTTTGAAAACAGCGCATTTAACTTAGCTGGTTTCGATCCAGCAATGGTCGGGCCTAGCTTTAGTTAAAAATTATTAAGTCTTGAATAGACATCGACATCCAGCAAGGAGGAATGAAATGACTAACATGATTCACTTGGTTGACGGCGAGAAAGGTGGCGTTGGCAAGTCGATGCTAACTCGGATTCTGGTTGAATTCAATCAGAAGTATGAACTGCTGTACACGTTAATTGATGGCGATTTTCAAAATCCTGATGTGCAGCAGCGCTATCCTGAACACAATGCAAAAATCGTAGCTTTAGTTGAAGATGAAGAGAAGTTTTTCGATATCGATATTATTTTTGAAACAGCAGTAGAAACTCCTGTGATTGTCAATTTACCAGCTCGGGTTTACAGCATTATCAACAAATGGATTGACGAAGCTAATTTAACCTCTCCTGATTTTAAAGAGCAGTCAGGAGTTGATGTATGCAAGTGGTTTATTTGCGGTGGCACGACGGACAGCATTGAAATGTTTATTGACTCTTTCAACTACTTTGAAGGTCAGCTCAATCACATTTTTGTCCGCAATTTTGGAGTTTGCAAAGATTGGTCGCACGTACAAAGCCATAAGGAAATGAACAAGCTCATTAATAATTACCGAATTCCTGTGGTAGACTTGCCGGCGCTGAGTGCAAGAGAGCGCAAGTTTATTGATACGAAGCGGTTGTCATTTTCTCAAGCAATGAAACACTCTGAATTCTTCTTGATTAGTCAGCAGCGATTGCATACTTTTCTGGAAGACTGTTTCCGTCTGATAGAAGATGTAGGTTTGTTTAACAACGCACCCAATCGCAATAAAAAAGAAGTCATCGCTCCCTATGAACAAAAAAAAAATGAGGAAATGCAGATAGAAAATGAGCAACAAAATGAGTAACCAAATAAGCAACAGGTTGTAAAGTCTCAGGAGGCTGTATGTAAAAAAGGTATCGTAAGCTTTTAAGAATCTAAATTAAGGCTTACGCACAGACTCTACTGATAGGGTGTGCCGAAACCAGCCCGCTGGCTGAGTGCAATCAACGCAGTTGTGTTATCCCAGGCGTTGGATATTAGCAATAAACGTTGTTTATTGCGTTTAAATTCTGAAAGTAAGAAGATCGATCGCCCGCTACGAGATTTCCAGGGTTTCAAAAACTTCTTCACCACTGGGCCAGCGGGCTGGGTGTGGCGAAACACATCTTAATACTACAGATAGTGTCTAAACCGATAATTTGCGGGTATTCCTGTAAATTTTACAGTCAATGGGTGATGAACTCGTTAGGAGACGGACAAAATATGAGTTCACACTATAGAATGCGCGATGCAGAACAGCATAAAGATTAGGATTTTGATTAGGTAGGAGGTTAAATGTCCGATCGACTTTTAGAAGAACTTTCCGAAGTTGACTCTGAAGAGTTTGGCGAGATATTGGAAACGCCAAGGGAACAGGGCAGACTTAATAATACCACAAATAATTCCATACAATCCGCTGAAAATTCGCAAATTTTGGCCAATGATCCAGATACATTCCCAGAAGATGCAGTAGAAAAAAAGTTGAGATTAGATGGGAGTAAGCTAAATGAAAAGGAGTTTTGGGAACTCATAGACGATGATTCGAGGGAAAGAGAAGCTCTGAACAGAGATCCTTTATCTGCCCCTCCCATGTACGAGAGAGATACTGAGTCACTAATCAGCCAGGTACTCAAGGGCAAAGACTCCAAATTTCGCTCTCATGTCATTCAGACAGCTTACCGATACGGTCTCAATAAAAATGACCCGCTTTTTATCGTATTGCTGGCTACAGGTCAACTCGAACTGTTGTTAGAAAAAAAACCGCAAGAGATTGACCAGTTTTTCAAGAATTGGCAATCTCAATGGCAAGGTGATTTGAAAGATTCTCAAGCTGTTATTTCTCAAGAACTGGAACAAGTTCGGCAGCTTACTGAAAATTGGGAAAAAGAAAGCAGGGAGTTTTTAGAACGGCAGGGAAAAGCGGCTGTTAAGGTGCAACATCGCCACATTTCTAACTCAGTTTACACCCTAGTGCGACAAGCAGCTTTAGAGAAAGTTGCTCACGATATTTGGTCGGTGATTTTTGGGAGCGGGGTAGTGTTAGGGGCAATGGCGATTGGCGCGTTTATCGGGTTAGCGCTGCCCCGGTTCATTCCAGCGCCTGAACTCGACCCAAAAGGGCCGCGCCAGCTCACTTTAGAACAAGCCGTAGCGCTCGAATGGGGGCTGAGCAAAGAGGGTCAGTTTGCTCGCAAGAACGCGGATACAATTCAGTGGGCAACCAGCAATGAAGGGAAATATGCTCGCCAATTTATGAGCTGGAATCAAGCTTTGTTGAGCGAGAAAGGTGGCCAAAAACTGTGTGAAACTGAGATAAATCGATTGGGGGTGACGCTGACAGTAGAGGGTAAACCTGCACAAAAAGGATTTTGTACTTTGTGGACTAGAAATCCAAAAGAGCGAGTTTTCGCTCCCTGAGTAATTGCTTTTTTGGGTAACAATTATTGCCGAGTTCCGGTCAAAGCAAAAACGCAAGCAAAAACGCGGAGTTACGCGCTTTTTTTCTAGCGTAGGGAAAACTGCAAATGTCAGGGGAGGGAAACGATTGCTGAGCTGTAAACTTTTAGAGTCATTGAGTTATTTTAGAATTGTGTTATGCCTCATCTAATCACATCTAACCATTTGATATCAAATTTTCTTTTCAATCTGTTCCAAATATTGCATTTCACAAGGTGTGTGAACAACGCGCTGTTCGAGCAAATTCAGAATTTCTACTTCAAATGGATCGAGGTTCCCTGATTCAAAGAGCAGGGAGATGCGATCGCAAATTTCTTGAAGTCCCGGTTGATTGTCTAGCGGTACAGCAGTGAGAGCCGAGTGCTTGAAGGTGTATAACTGCATGGTAATGGTAGGGATGTGTCGCATCCACACAGTGGCAGTTTTCTCCCCGACTGACTGAATGCGGCCTAACCGGCCGTTAACATCTTCGCGATCTGGCGCGTACACCTCTACTAAGGAACCAATTTTGAGCGTCAGGTGGTGAGCGATGGCAGGTTGCTTTTCAGGTTTCACTTTCCGGCATCGCCCCTGTAAAGTTTTGACAACTTGAGCCGGACGACTCTTAACCTCAGCGGCTAAGGCAATAACTTCTTTTTTGGTCAGTCCAGCAGAGCGATTCAGTATTTTCCACTTCATATCCTCTCCTCCAATAGAACTCAGGGTGTCTACTGCTTTAGCAAACTGAGCGTCTCTGCGAATCGTTTTTGGGGATGCCAAGAAAAGCGCCCCCAACTTTTCCTCTGTTTTCAAGTGGTCATTTTGACCACTTGATTTTCTGTCCCCGCCACGGGGCTGCTTTGTCAGCTCGTACCAAGTGCCGCGCAAATAGCTAACCGATTCAGACGTGAGATTGCGGCGGCCCAGTTGATTGAGGAGCATCCAAACTTTGACGGCGTTAGGGCTGTCGAAAGACATCTCTACAGTTTGGTAGGGGATGCCGTGCGCGCTACAAATAGCATAGCGGTTGTGACCGTCAATCAGAATTTTCTCCTCAGTCCAGACCACCAAGGGGTCCCGACATCCTTCCTCAAGAATACTGGATTCTAAGGCAGCGAACTCGATCGCACTCAAAGGAGGGATGAGCGTTTGGAAATCTGGGTCAATCCGCAGGGAGTCTGCAACAGTGTGGTGGCGCTTTCCTGTTGAGCCTCGCAAAACTACGAACGGTTGACGCTGCTCGTTGTCCGATGTCTCCTGAGTTGGGTACATTTCCTTGTGCCTCCTGAAATAAGTCAGCCCTTAACTTGCCAGCAATAAAGCCAGACACCAGCTTGAAGAGTTTCGCTGGCATGGGTTTATTCCATACTATATATAGTAACATGGAAAGCAACTAACAATGTGGGATAATAAAGAAAATAGAGAAAGGACAATGTTGCCAAATGCCCCCAAGAAAAGGAACGCAGCTCCACCCGAACTCTCTGGCTAATTTGAAGTTAGGCGGAGGCGAACCTCGATATGAGGAGCCAAAAAAGCAAAGGAACATTCAGGTAACATCTGCGGGGTGGGAAGGTTTTCGAGCTGTTGCCAGAGAGCGGGGATTGAGCTTGAGCGAGTTAATCGAACAGATTGGTAGGCGAAAGATTACTTTGACTGACGCCGAGGAACAGAGCCACAAACAACCCACAGCAAACCTTTCAGGTATGGCGGGGCTTTGAATAAAGATGTACATTGCCGTCGGATGAGGAACAAACACAATGGTTCAATCACCTCCAAAACTTATAACTGTTGATGAATTTATTAGTAACTACGGCGACAGCGATTGTTACGAACTGATTGATGGTGAATTAACCGAAATGGAACCAACAGGGCCGCACGAACAAGTATCCGGTTTTCTGGGACGAAAACTGAATGTAGAAATTGACCGCCTGGATCTACCCTACCTTATCCCCCCTCGCTGTCTCATCAAACTATTAGGAACAGCAACAGCCTTTCGCCCCGATGTGCTTGTATTAGACCAAACTCGACTAATTAATGAACCTTTGTGGCAACAAGAACCTGTAATTACATCAGGTTCCTCAATTAAACTGATTGCTGAAGTCGTTAGCACCAACTGGCAAAATGATTACGCTCGCAAAGTTGAAGATTACGCCCTGCTTGGAGTGCCTGAGTATTGGATTGTTGACTATTTGGGCATTGGTGGCAGAGAATATATTGGCAAACCCAAACAGCCGACAGTTACAATTTGTACGCTGCGAGAAGACGAGTATCAAAAACAGTTGTTTCAAAATGACGATCGGCTTATTTCATCAATCTTTCCTGACTTGCAATTAACCGCACAAAAAATCTTCGTTGCCGGCAGATATGCTATGTAGCTTATATCTAGGTAACGTCGGTAGGAGGGAGGAAATTCGTGCGATCACAATTGAACGGGGATTGAGTCTCAACGAGTTGAGCGAACAGATTGGCAAGGGTCTGATTCCCCTTGGCGCTGAAGAAAGTAACTAATAGCTTGGTCAGGAAAAGGAGGGTGCATTCAAAAAAACTTTCTATCAAATCGTTACCATAAGTTATTTTGAAATAAAAGACTAATTGGCTTGTTGATTCGCCGAGCGTGCTAACTAACTTTCAAAATTTGCTCAATTAGGGAGACAACTTGCTGCGGTCGATGCTCAAAGTGCTTCTTAATTTGAAATTTTAACGAATCGGCTGGCACATCTTTTTTGTTGAGTTTAATGCGAATATGCTCACTTCGTGGGAGAGTGGAATTGAGCGCTCGAATAACGGTGCGGCATTGTCGAAGAGTCAGGCTATCGACTTGAATGAAGGGTAGATTAAATGTGTCGGTATCGAGTTGAATATTAGAAGCAAATTCGGCTTTAATTTGTAGCGAAGAGGTGAGGCGCTGTTCTTCTGTGGGTTCTGGAGTTGCTGCCGATTCGGCAACAGCAGGAAAGGAAGCAATTTCATTGAGAAGAGGCACAAAATCGGGGGCAAGTTCTGCTGAGAGTTTTTCAGAAGGATTCATTCGCTTCGATGCTAACAGCGTAGCGATATAGTGAACAATTAAGCCACCATAACCAAAAATTACCACAATTTCAATTGTGAGGGTGAGAAAATGCTGAATATGTTCGTACATGATTATAATTTGCAAGTGGAACATCTCTCAAACGCGCTCGCGTTTAATACAGCGTATCCCCGGTTTATGAAATGCAGCTTTAGACACGGCATTGCCTTGTCCCTACGGGGATTAATCATTAATCTATCTGGGGTATACTTCATAAACTTGCAATAGGCTGTATCAAAGCCTTTTAACAAAAACAGTCATTTAATTTATTGCCAAACGGTTTTACGCTGACTTATTGAGCAACCTACATTTTCGGATAAAACCAATTAACCATAACTTACGCTTTGTAACTGTGTTGCAAAGCTTTGAGATTATTCGCCTTACTTGCGGAACCTTTGCTACGCTCGATGGTAAACTCCGTCAAGGGTTCAGAATGACATAATCAAGTTATTACTCCATAAGTGCTATTAACTAAATCCTTGTGAGAATGCGATCGCAAATATCGCAAAGGGAACTGGTGCGGTGGGTGGGCGGGCAAATAAAATCCTGCTCCAAGCAGGATTTTATCCCCTTTATCGGGGGTCGTCATTGATTACTTGACAAAATCATCAATCTCTTCATTATCGTCAGTTGCCTTTTTCTTATGAGAAGCTTTGACTGCCGATTCGATATAACGGAAGTGCAAGTCAATCACAGCTTGCTCAGATGAAAGCCAGTAAACGTTGCTCAAGATTTCTTCAAGCATCTCGTCAGCCGAGTAGCCTTCATATTGCTTGTTAAACCAAGTATTGAACGCTTCCCAGTCAAGAGCTTTACCTTTCTGCAACTGTCGTTGTTTGGCACGTCCCGTTAACTCGCGGGCAACGTGCAAAAACATCTCGAAGCGCTGTTCTTCAAGAGTTTCTGCAAATTGCTTTTGCATCGGAGTTGGAGCGGATTTGCGATTAGCCATGATTAACCCTCAAGCGTGTTTTTTCTTCACAACTAAAGCGACGGCAGTCTGCTAATTACAATTAATTCAAAAAAATTAGTGGGTGGGTGAGTGGGTAAAATTAAATTCACAATCAAGGTCAAAACTTCCTTGATTGTGAATTTTTTGGGTCTGCTTCCCAGAGCGTCCTGATTCGGACGGTGGCGACAATCATTACCCTCAATTGCGATTCGTGGAAAAGGCCTCGATAGAGGCAAAAAAATGCTCTGCTTTTTCAGCAGAGCTTTCTAATCAAACTTTAGCGATTATTCGTCGTCTTCCTCAAATTCCTCGTCTTCGTCTAGACTAAAATCATCCTCCTCATCGTCATCCTCATCGCTTTCCTCATCTTCATCGTCATCATCGTCATCCTCATCAATTTCATCGAGTATGTCATCATCTTCATCGTCATCATCGTCATCCTCATCGAGTTCTTCAGTATCTTCTTCAGAGGATTTAGCTAACTCGTTGCGACGCTTTAAGCTTTGAGCATTGAACTCCATTAAATCGGCAATGGCAGCTTGTGGATTGTCAGCAATTGTATCGTAAAGTTGGCTCATCGCTAAAGCAACAACTTCGACATCATACTTGAGTTCATCGGGCCGGCCAACTAGCTTGGGAAACACAGTATTGTTCCACTCTTGCCAGTCGAACTTTTTACCATTGCCATTGCCGTTGCGCTTGTTCAACTGAGCTTGAATATCCAATCCCAGTTTTTCGCGAATTGCGTGGCCAACCTTTGTCGAAATACGGCTATCGCGACGCTGAATTGTCACACCGTACTTCTTATGAATTGTATTGCGAATCTGTTTGACTAGCTCGCCAGCAAGTTGCTCGGAGCTGAGGTTAGGTTGAGGTTTTGATTTGGCTCCATTGTTACTGCCGACAGTTTGACTGTTCTGTTTTTCGGGCGGTTTAGATTTAGCAGGCACTGGTGACTGAGAGCGAATTGGAGTGGCTGCGGTTTGTTTTTTAGTTGTAGCCATGATTGACAATTTAACTTGCATAACATCAATTAATGAGTGCCGTTAGGCACAATTACCCCCTCCAGTTGAGGGGGCGTATTTCGCTCATTAGCAGGAAGTTAAATTTTAATTACGTTAGTTAAATTATTATGTTAAATCTCCTGTATTTAGTTGTATATAACGCATGAAAGTTTTCAATGATTTGTCTAATTTAAGAGTTATTCAAACTCCAATTGTGGCTATCGAATATTACAGTGCCGATCGCCAAACAATCTTGTCATCCTTTCATCAGTACGCTAATGAGTGTTCTTTACCTGTTTATTATTGGAATCCCGGTTATGCAACTCTTCAACAGGTGCAGTCAACTCTTCAACAAGTGCAGTCAACTCTTCAACAGGTGCAGTGTTTCGATAAACATCTCCCAAATTTAGGTTGTTATTCAGGCAGGACAAGCGTTTCAGATACTTTTCCTCAGATGTATAATAGTGAATGCGTCCTCTGCAAAACTGAGCTATCTGTCGAGAGTGATGTCCTGCAATTTCTGCTGGAAAATGACTGCCCCGGTATCTTTTTGTTAGAGGATATTTTGGAGTCAGGCAGTAGCGAACAGCCTCTTGTCCGCCGTTATTCTCAATTAGCTAATGCTTTTTTTGAGCTGAAAGGGCGTTGGGCCAACCAATATTGGGTACTGCTGGGTGAGTACATCCAACTGCCATCAAAGCTAAGTCCATTAATTCCTCTACTCAAATGTCCGTTACCAGATCGCTTTGAAGTCGAAGTTCTTGTGGATAATTTTTGCGATCGCAATTGTTCCCTTGATTTTGGTTCAGATGCGGTAGCTGCTAAAAAACGGCTGGCTGTTTCTAGTCTAGGGCTGCCACAGGCTGAAATTGAATTAGTGTTAGATCGATCGCTCTCTGTGACCGCTTCAGTTGTCCAAATCGCACAGTTGGTATTAGAGCATAAAATATCGCAACTTCGAGACCAGGGGTTGGAGTTCATTGCTTCTCCAGACGTGCCTCATGCTGGCGGTTTAGATTTATTAGACGCTTATTTGAGCGAAGTCGTAAAGCTGTCAGAAGCTGATGCCAAGAAATATCACCTCAGACCTCCCAAAGGAATGCTGCTGTGGGGGCCGCCGGGGACGGGCAAAAGTTTGAGTGCAAAGCTAGCTGCTAAGAAGCTAGGTTATGCGCTTTTAGCAGCAAGTTGGGGCAATATTCTAGGTTCTTCTAATCCCGATCGCGCTCTCAACAAAATGCTGGATACAGCCGATAATTTGGGTGGCTGCGTGCTGTTCTTTGACGATTTTGACAAGGGTTTTTCTGGCTGGGAATCAAATGCTGATGGCGGTGTAGCTAGGCGGCTGTCGCAGAAATTGCTCACATGGATGCAGGAGCATGAAAGCCCCGTGTTAATGTTAGCTACTGTTAACCGCTTAGAAATGCTGCCGGCTGAACTTATCCGCAGATTTGACGACGGCGGAATCTGGTTTGTGGATTTGCCACACAGCGGCGCTCGCTATGAGATTTTCAATTTGCACTTAGCTAAGTATTTCCCAGAGCAGTTTGGGGAAGGAAAAGAGAATCTTTGGAGCGACAGGCAGTGGTATTCACTACTATCTGATTATGCCGGAGCAACGAGTGCTGAAATTGCGATCGCAGTAAAGCGCTGTGCTGAACGAGCCTATTGTGAAGGGCGACCGGGTTCGATTGAATTAGCCCATTTGCGTTATCAGAGAACTCAGTTTGTGCTGTCGTCTGAGCGTTCTTCTGAAGATATCCAGGGGATTCGTAATAAAGCGTCCTTTGCTCGACCTGCAACTGGGAGGGATGGGTCTAAATTTGCGGCGGGAGAGCAAGAATTATTCGAGTATCGGCCACCTGCTTACGATAAAAGTTGAGTGTATTATTCACAGCAATAGCATGGGTTTGTTGGTGAGCCAAAAAGCTTTGACGGTAGATAGAGTTAGCGCAAAAGTCTTATGATATAACCATCCCAGATTATTTTCTGCCGAAAGTGACAAAAGAGGGGTATGTAGTAAATTGTACAGAAGTAAGCTTTCTAATATCTTAAGCTTCAGCGGTATTTCGCATACAGGATTATGCACACTACACAACAACGATCGTGCAATTCTGCGTTTGTATTGCCTCGAAACTGCACCTTTAGTGAAACTGATGGGAAAGCCCTTGCGCCGTTTTGGTATCCGATCGCGTTCTCGCATGAAGTCACGGATCGACCATTTGCTGCAAAGCTACTCGATGAACGTCTCGTGCTGTTTCGACTTTCCGATAGCTCGATCGTTGCAGCACGGGATTTGTGTTTGCATCGCGGTGTTCCTCTGAGTTTGAGATGGGTTGAGAACGATGAACTCCAATGCAAATATCACGGCGTCGGCTACGACAAAAGCGGTCAATGCACCCGTATTCCCGCTCAACCGGATGCCGCAATTCCCGCTCGGCTGAAATTGACGACCTACGCTGTCACCAAACGCTATGGTCTAGTGTGAGTAAGGCTTGTGGATAACGGTTCGGTGCATTTTCCATACTTTCAGGAATAGAACGATCCAGACTATTATCGCAAAGGATTGGCGGCATTGCATCTAGGCCGATCGTTTACCGCCTAACTCCTATCTCAATTAAATTTCGGAGATCCAAACCATGAGCGCTGATTTAGAATTTCAAAAACCAATTCCACCAAAGCAATCCTACACAGGTTGGCAAGCAGCACTGGCAGAGTTCTTTCAGTTTGATTTCTACAGAACCAATTTCAAAACAGAGACGATCGCGGGAATCACCACCTTCATGACGATGGGATATATCTTAGTCGTCAATCCGATTATTCTGTCAAACGCGATTTTTCTACAACAGCCCGGAGATTTGTTTTCGCAATTAGCTGTAGCAACCGCTGTGTCGTCGGCAATTGGAACCTTCTGCATGGCAATTTTAGCAAACTATCCGTTCGGGCTCGCGCCTGGAATGGGAACGAATGCCTTTTTCGCTTTCTCAGTTGTCATCGGACTGAAAATCGATTGGCGGTTAGCGCTGTCGTGCGTGTTTGTTCAGGGGTTAATTTTTATGCTTCTGACGCTGACGGATGTACGTAAGTTATTGATCGCGGCAATTCCAAAGTCGCTCAAGCACGCAACCGCAGGCGGGATTGGCTTGTTTATTGCCTACATCGGGATGTCAGGAGATGTTGCTAATGGAGGAGCCGGATTGATTGTAGCAAATCCAGCCACAAAAACGGCGTTTGGCAGTTTAGCAGAACCGAACACGCTACTGGCTGTGGCGGGTTTAGCGATGACAGCCGGATTGGTGGTGCGGGGCGTCAGAGGTGCGTTAGTATTTGGAATTTTTGGAACTGCAATTTGGGCTTGGCTGTTCAAAGTTTCACCCCCACCTCAAGGATTTTTTGCGCTACCAGAACTGCCAAAAGACATTTTTGGTCAAGCATTTCTGGGAATTGCTAATCTGAACTCCGAGAATTTTATTGACTGGATTGCAGTGCTGTTTGTGTTTCTGTTTGTGGATATTTTTGACACCATCGGGACGTTAACTGGTGTGGGAATGCGGGCAGGTTATATCGGCCCGGATGGCGAGTTGCCGCGTGCCAATAAAGCACTGATGGCAGATGCTATTGGCAACACAATCAGTCCGATATTTGGTACGTCGAGCGTGACGACTTATGTTGAATCAGTTGCAGGTGTTGCCGAAGGCGGTAGAACTGGATTTACTGCTTTAGTTATAGCTGGATTATTTGCGCTGTCGCTGTTTTTTATTCCGGTGTTTAAAGCGATTCCGGCTTTTGCAACAACGCCGACGTTGGTGATTGTGGGCGCGATGATGTTAGCCGAGCTCAAAGAAATTCCCTGGGATGATATGTCGGAAGTGATTCCAGCGTTTCTGACGATATTTCTGATTCCATTGACTTATTCGATCGCGGAAGGGTTGTCGATCGGATTTATTGCCTATCCGATTGTGAAAACCTGCCAAGGTAGAGCCAAGGAAGTGTCTGGGGGAACTTGGATCGTGGCGGGCATCTTCGTGATTCGGTTCATCTTTATGTCGCTGCGGTTTCATCATTCAGCAGCCTGAGCCGGCTCAGGCGAGAGCCAACTGCTAGGTTTGAATCACTTATAGCCTTTCTCACTAACATGAGGTACGCATAGGGCATAGGGCATGGGGCATAGGGCATAGGGCATAGGCATCGCACGCATACCTCACTTTTTTGAGAACCGCTATATATCAAGTTCGATCTCCCTGATATCTTGCAGCAATGTCAATCAGGGGATTTTTCGTGGGGTCGGGCGGGTTTATTCTCCCCAACTTTCCATCACTTTAATTTCTACCTCGCAAGGAATCGGAGAGAGAAATTTATTCCCGGCTCTCACCATACATTTTTTAAGCAAGGCTTTAACTGGCCTCACTTCTTCAAGAGGACACTCTATTAAAATTTCATCGTGAACCACACAAATCAGTTTAGCATCCGTGCAGCTTAGAGGTGAAAAAATGAGAGCAAGAGCGAGTTTAGTAATGTCAGCGCTCATCCCTTGAATTGGGTTATTTAGCATTTCGTTAAGCAGCGGTTTAGTATCTTTTGACCATAATCTCCTTCTGCCTAAGACTGTCCGACTCTCTCGAATATCTCGGCTCCAGGCGCTCCGAACTTTGCCGTGAAATTGTTTGATACCTGTATAGGATTCAAAGAACTTCTTGCGAAAGTGTGAAGCTTGTTGCAGCGTTAAAGTGACTCCATGCTCTGCTTGAGCCATATTCTTAAATTTCGTGACTCCCATGCCATAAATTAAACCGAAGTTAATAATTTTGCCGAGCTGTCTGTCTTCGACAGTAATTTTAGATAAAGGTTTTGCTAGCACCAAGGAAGCTGTGAGAGAGTGCAAATCTTCCCCTTTGGAGTAAGCTTTCACCATCGTGCGATCGCCCGAAACCTTCGCCATGATCCGCAGTTCAATCTGGCTATAATCGGCTTTGAGCAGGACGTAACCGGGTGCAGCTTTAAAACACTGTCGGGTTTCCTTATCTCTGGGGATATTCGTTAAATTTGGCTCTCGACAACTAAACCGTCCTGATCTAGCACCAATCTGAAACCAATTGGGATGAATGCGCCCTGTAATCGGGTGAATGCGTTCAGGTAAACCCAGAGTAAAAGTATCGATACGAGCCGATAAACTGCGGTATTCTAACAGTGCTTCAATAACGGGATACTCGCCTTGCAAAGGAATTAAATGTTGAGAGCTAGTGGAAGTAGCAGGAATACCTTTTTCTTGCAAAGCGGCTAAGACTTGCTTGGGAGAGCGAGGATTAATTGTATCCGTAAATTCGGGCAGCAGAGAGATTTGTTGGTGAGGGTTAGGTCGATGGAGTTGCGAATTAATTTGTTTTAAAAGAGAGTCGCGTTGATGACAGAACTTGACTCCCAAAACTCTCCACTGTTCTCTATCTAAAAGCATTCCGTTGAGTTCCATAGAAGCCACCGCAGGCAGACAGGAAAACTCTAGCAAAGCAGTTTTCCAAAGCTTAGAAGCTTTCAATTTTTGTTCGAGAACAGCAGCCAGCGGGAGTAAGATTGCAGCATCGGTAGCAGCATATTGGAGTTGAGCGAGTGTTAAGTTTCCCGACCAATCGCTAACTTGCTGCGTTTTGTCTAGATTTACTTTGAGTAAATTCTCAGTGACAGCCTCTAAGGACAGATACCGTTTTAGTCCAGCCGTCAGCACTCGATAAGCCAAATAGGTATCGAAAAAGGGTTTGGATGGTTCCAGTCCGGCAAAAGTGAGCATTTGCCATTCAAATTTGAGGTTGTGACCTACCTTGAATGCAGGACTCGCTAAGAGCAAGCGTAATGGTTCGAGGGAACTCGGTTCAATGGCCCATAAATCTACAATGATTACTGGATGGTCAGGAATGGCAAGTTGTAACAATCTAATTTTGGCTTTGTAGGGGTCAAGCCCTGTCGTTTCGCAGTCTATACCGATGATTTTTGCTTGTTGAAATGGTTGAAGGGCTGTTTCAAGATTGAAAGCAGTATCGATCAGTTGGTAAGGAGTTTTAAGTGTAGCTTGCAACTGAGGTTTTTGATTTTTATCGGTTAAAATAGTTGGAATAGCTGTTAATATTTCAGGCTTAAGGGGCGGATTAGCTCTCATCATTACTTTCGTTTCCAAAGGAGAGTAAAAGGAGCCGGGGCTGTCAATACCTGTCCGGTGTTTTGAGTAACGCTTGAGGATGTCTTGTGGAGTTAGCGGTTTCATTGCACGATCGCCAAAAATTTTCAAAGCTGCGATCGCGATCGCGGTTTAAAAAATAAACTCGATCGAGTTGAAGCAGCGCAATCTTGACCAAATAATGAGTGATGAGTAATGAGTAACAGGAGTAATTGGGGTAAACCCGATATCCGCGCTGTCAATCGAACTGACAATTATCGCACTCTTAACAATCCTGAAATCGGAACAGATGCGGCAGCAAACGACAGCAGCAAAAACTCTCCAACTGCACGTAAAAAAACCTTTTTTATGTTATATTCAAGATAAAATTTTTCAGGGAAACCTATAAGCGATCGCACTTTACAAATCCCGCTAGCGAGCATAAAAACGATTACTTTGGAGAAAATTCAATGACTGTAATTAGCAATCATTTTGACCTACTCTATTTCACAAATTGTAATTTAGATCGACCTTTAATCCGCGATTCAAAAATTGTCATTCCCACCCGTCAACTCGGCTTGCTACCAAATCATCCACTTAATCCCCAAAATGAAATAACTTTTCTGCCAAAATCTTACCTAATTTTCGATGGAGTCAAAACATCGGTACGCCAATTAACCGGATATGTAGAAGAGCCTCCCGGCTCCCATGATTTCAAGCCTCTCGAAAAAACCTCTAGAACAGTTATAGATGATGATTTTCCAAATGTTGGTAAAACTGTCAGCTTATTTGGACTAGAAGGTGTTTTTGAAAACCCATTAGAATGGGTGGATTGGGAGATAGAAAGTGCATCATTTTATTTGATAGAATATTTAGCATATGACAGTAATTTACCGAGTTGTGGATAAATATAACTAAATTTATTCTACAATGATACTTATCAAGCATCAATTTGATGTTCCTAAATCCAGTGGAAAATGTTGTATTGTTCGGCAAGCAATTGCTTTTGAGGCAAGCACAGTTAACGTAACTTAAAAAGTAGTTTATCGAAAGCGCAGACAAAGATGATTAATCTGATACAAGAGCGTGCTACCAAAGAGCAACTTGAAGAAATGTTGGAAATCCTGAGCAGTTATATTAAACTGGCAGTGGATATCGAACGGGGAATTTTAGCTGGTGGTGGAGAGCTTCACGCTGACTGCGAAGCTGTATTGCTGGAAAATGGGAGCAAGCAAGTAGATATTTGGGGAGCAGATTGGTATCCGCTGACACAAGAAGTAGGTTATGAATCTCTCATCAATATCCGCCCCCGCCAAAACAATCGTTCGATGGAAATTCAAGATCCGATGATTCGAGATCGAGTTGCTCAGATCGTTCAACGGCTATTAGGAGAGTTATGAGAGATTGGAATGCTTTAAAGTCACGCTATTTGCGAGACGAACTGCCGGTTCGTCTGGGAAATTTAGCATCAAATTTAGCGCGAATCAAATCCCGCTGTCAAAATACAGCTCATGGCGAAATAATTGAAGATTTACTGCAAGAAAGCAAGCTGTTTATTGAATGGACTGCTGCCGATACAGAGATAGAAATAGCTGCTGAGTTAGTTGAGTTGCAGGTTCAGTTAGCTTGCTGGCAGTATTCTTGGGCTGAGATTCGATCGAACGTTCAGCAACGAATAAAAGTTAGCGAACAGGTAAAAATCTGGTCAGAAAAAGTGCTGAATATGTCGGGTTTGTTGGCTGCGAATTAGACAAGTGCGCGATCGCTCTTGATGCGCGATGTGCTATTTTCTCCATAAGAGCGATCGCGTTACGCAGTTGCAAATTCCGTAAACTGACGCAAACGCGGTGGATGAAAGGCGAGGACAATATCTTCACAAGACACCGCCGCTTGCAGTAAATCGGTTGCGATGCCGTCCTCAGTCCGGTCTTCTTCAATCCAGATTTTTCCATCTTTCAGGCGAACGTGGATGACATTGCTTTTGATGCGATTATCTTGATACCAACCCATTTTCATTAGAAGATAATGCTCGCGAATCGGGTCTAGCAGCAAGACAGATTCGACATCGGAATTGCCCGAGCCAAGTTGCTGATATTCTTCGAGAATTTTTTGGATTAAGCTTCGGTAGCGTTCGAGTTTATCCATCGTTCGATGACCTCCTGGATTGGATCGAAAACCAATAGGTTAACTTGATTTTTTTGAAGCATTAATTGGGCGAGCGGGGTTTGAAATTTATTATCGTACAAGTTAGCTGCAATTGCCAAGTATAGCTTGAAATCCAGGGTTTGAGCTTCGACAACTTCTTTGTACATGATGTACTGACCGATGGTAGCTTGTAGGTCAGTAATGAACGATCGTCCGAGGAAGCTTTTGACTTCCACAAGTATTCTTTCTTTGTCTCGCGTTGCAGCAATAGATTTCTCAGCAGCAAAATCTGGATATAAGTTATCTCCCCCGTACTCCAGTTCGTAGTTTTCCTTGAGAATTGTCCAGCCATCATTGATGAGTGCCTGTTTTACGGAATCATGGTAAACGTTTTGGCTGGCATGATAAGATTGAAAGAGGGCATTTTTTTGTAATACCATTGGGAGAAAGGCTATAATTAATTTATGTTCGTAAATACTTTTTCTGATTTGAAAGGTAGCCGATCTAATTTTTTTAAAAGGCAAAAAGTTTTGTTTAGCAACACCATCAATGTGCGACAGGAGGAAAAAATTTCAGCGATGCGATTTACCCCTACTTTAATTCCCGATCGCCCCCAGTGCTTTTAAAGTTGCTACGGAAGCTTCAGTTAGTCCTATAGCTCCGGTGATGTTCATACCTTCATAAGGACGTGGGGCAATCAGCGTTCTCAGACAGTCTCCAGAGCTCAAATTCCACACTCGGATGGTTTGGTCAAGACTGCTGCTGAACAATGCAGTGTCATCAATGACAGAGGAAACAACATTTTGGTGTCCTTGCAGCGTTTGAATGCAATGTTCTGTGGCAATATCCCAAATCCGAATAGTTTGATCGAAGCTAGCACTAATAAGGTGCTGCCCGTTGGTCGCGAAACAAACGGCTGAAACCGCAGCCCGATGTCCCTGAAACGTTTTTAAGCATTGACCCGTCCGCACATCCCACAGCCGAACGAGCTGGTCACTGCCACCGCTGGCAACCCGAATGTTGTCCGGGTGCAGGGCAAGCGTAAAAATTCGCCCCTCGTGAGCCTGCCAACAGCAGAGGCTGGAGCCTGTTTGTACGTTCCACCGCCTCACAGTCCCACCATAATCTCCGCTAATCAGAGATTGCCCATCAAAGCTAAAGAGAACTGACAGAATGGCACTGGCTGGTTCCTGAAATGTTCTGACGCACTCACCTGTCCGTACATCCCAAAGTTTGATTGTACGATCGTAACTCCCGCTAGCGAGTAACTGTCCGTTGGGGCTGAAGACAACCCTCCACACCCAGTTGGCATGACCTCGCAACGTTCTCAGGCAGTGTCCGGTTTGCCAATTCCAGAGTTTCACGCTGTAGTCAGCCCCACAGCTTGCCAGCAGGTTGTTCGCGTATTGATTTTCATCACTAGCGTCAGGATTTGGCAGCGGGGGAAACGCCGCACACCACACTCGGTTCCCATGCCCGCGCAGCGTCCCGAACACCTTTCCTGTCTCCAAACTCCAAAGTTTGACGGATTCATCTTCATGAGAAGTGGCAAGGGTGCGGCGATCGGGCGACAGCGACAGCGAGTAGATAGCATTGGTATATCCCTGGAATGTTTTGAGGCTCCGCCCCGTGCGGATGTCCCACAGCACGATCGCGCGATCATCCCCCCCGCTGGCTAAAGACTGGTCATGGAGTGCAAACGCGATGCTCAGCACTCGACTGGAGTGACCGAGGAAGGTTTTAGCACATTCGCCCGTTTGCAGGTTCCAAAGCTTAATTGTTTGGTCGCTACTGGCCGTCGCGAGCCATTGACTGTCCGAACTAAAGGCAAAATCGTTGATTAAGCCTGAATGTCCTTGCAGTGTCAGCCGACAGTCTCCGGTTCTGACATCCCAAATCTTAACTTCTGGGATGTAGCGCTCTCTCTCTTCGTCAAAATTGCTGCTCGCTAAGAAATTGCTGCTCGCTAAGACGGTGCCATCGGGGCTAAACTTCAGCAGCCGCGCAAAGTCTTGATGTCCGCTGAAGGTTAGCTGGCACTCGCCAGTTTGAATATTCCACAAATGGATAATTGAAGCTGAAGTGCTCAATGCCAAAAAGTCCCCGTCAGGGCTGTAAGTCAGCGATCGCACCAGAAAATTGTGTCCCTGAAGCGCTTCAATATGCTGTAACAGTGCTGCTGGATGCCAGGTATCGGAATCCTGACCGGCCAAGGTGCAATAACCTTCCAATTCCCTGGATGTTGAATTACCAAAACTCACTGCATTCAGCAGGTTTGGGGGTCCTTTGCGGGTTTGCAGGCATTCACCTGTTGCTAAATTCCATACCTTTACAGAATAATCATCGCTACCGCTGACTAATAATTGAGAATCGGGACTAAAAACTATCGACCACACCCAACTCTCATGCCCTCTCAGGGTTGCGAGTTGTTTGCCGCTGGCAACCTCCCAAACCTGAACCTCACAGCGAGAATCGCCGGTTGCTAGCAGCTTCCCATCGGGACTAAATGCCAGCGAAATCGCGCCCGAGAAGAGTTCGGCAAACACAGAGCGACTCAAATCGGCTCCAGTAAAGTTCACGCCTGCTAGATTCACCGCTCGCAGATCGGCTTGCCAAACGGTTAGCTGGGAAAAGTCGTAGCCCGCGATATCTGTTTGTAAATAGCACAGTAAATTGAGCAGGTTTCCCGCCGCGTAATTGGGCGGTAGCGTTGGTTGTTGTCGCAGTTGAGCCAGAATTTGTGTCAGGTAAAATTCTAGGCTTTTCTGGTTGCCCAGTCGATCGACAAGCTGGCTAACGATCGGCTGCAAAATCAAACGGATCTGGGTTTGCCTAACATAGTCTTTTGCCGTAGCCTCGATTAAGGCATGGCTTTTGAAGCAGGCTAATTCCTGTTGCGTAATTTCCCGACAGATTTGAGCGATCAACTTCTCGGTTAAGTATTCCATTACCACCGGTTGGAGAAACCAGCCCCGATCCGATCGCTCCACCAGAGAGCGCCTCACCAGCGAGGTGAGAATATCCAGCAGTTGGCGTGAGATCGGCTCTGACACCACATTCCGCTCTAGCTCTGCCAGCGAAGTAGGTTCCCGAGCGATACAGAGCCAGTACAGGATGTGCTGTTCGGGTGGCGCGAGCCGTTCGTACTGGCGATCGAGTAAGTCGGTGATGTCGCCAAACTTCAGCCCGCCTTGCTTCAGATAGGGCACGAACAGATCGACATTGCCGCCAAACAATTCCCAAATAGCAGCCGCGACAATTTTGAGTGCCAGCGGGTTGCCCGCGTAGCGCTCGATGACGGACTCCCAAACGGTTTCACCGCTAGCTGCACAGTCTCTATCCTGAAAAATTGCTTGTGCTGCGGTTAAAGTCAGCCCTTTGAGAGCGAACGATCGCACAGTTGAGCGAACGCCTTCGAGCTTGGCAACGTCCTTGGGCTTTTCGCGGCTTGTGATAATAACACAACTGCGGTGAGGAATCTCGCCAACTTGATCGAACCAATAACCGTAGCCTTCATAGCCGGCTTTGTACTCTCCGGCTTGCGTGTCGCTCTCCAAAATGGCTTCTACGTTGTCTAGCACTACCAAACAGCGTCTTTGCTGGAGGCAGGCGATCGACAGAGATAGTTTAGCTTCAGTCGTTTCCGGTAAAGCGCTGACTTGTTGGTGCGATAGGAATTGAATCAAATCGGTCAAGATTTCATCGAGTGGCGGAGCATTCCGCAGCGAGCGCCAAATCACAAGTTGAAACTGTTCCTGGATTTGCTCGGTCAGTTTGACTGACAATGCGGTTTTGCCCATGCCACCCATCCCCAGTAGGGCAATTAGACGGTATCCATCTTGCAAAATCCACTGGTTCAGCGCGTGCAGTTCATCCGTGCGCCCGTAAAAGCGAGACACGTCGATCGCTTCACCCCAGTCGATGCGAGAGCGGGGGGAAGCTGAAGGTGGAAGCGGTAACAAGGGGGATGCTGCTAATTTTAGCTTGGCGGCTCGCTTAAGTACGCCGTGCAGGTTCTGCTTCGTCACTTTTTCGCCTAAAACAGTTGCGAGCGAGCGCCACAAGTCTGCGCCAACATCTTTGATGTAACCCTCACCGTAATCTGTTTCTTTAGCAATTTGAGCGTAGGCTTTCCCGAACCAAGTGCCACAAAGAACTGCTTCCTGGGCTTTCGTCAGTTTTCCCCGTTCCAACAGTTGCTCAACCAGTTCGATCGCCTCTTCAACCGTCATAAATGCTGTGTCTGGGTAGGGTAAATTAATTTTTTCTCTAAGATAAATATCTTATTAAAAATGCAGGCATTTAAGCCTGGTTCGAGTTTGACCGATCGCAGTCGAGCAGCCAACAGAGCGATCGGTCGGACAGAATTTCTCCGCTGACTGTAAAACAGGTGATTTTTATATTCTACATCTGACCTCGATCAGACTTCGAGCGGACTTTTATCGGACTTTTTCCGACTGCCGGACTTGCTACAGAATCCCTTTTCTACAGATACGATCAATGCTGGTCTCAATGCTGCTGGCAGTAAACTTCAAACTTTTGTGCCGATAGAAAAAGTTGAATCTCCATCTCTAAAACCATTAGCAGAGGATGAGTGGGGTAGTTTTGGAAGACTTGCATATCCTGCAGCAGCTCAAAAGATGTTAGAGAAAAATCCACTTGCATCTGCGCTAACGGATGTTCAAAAAGGCTATCTACGTCCTCATTTTGGCAGCCTTGTTGATCGGGTAAGCATACACTACGATGCTGTTTTACTGGATGAGTTAGGGTTCTCTCAAAACTTTCCAAAAGTGAGACTTACTAAAACAGAGGGTCAAACCTTCGGTCTCAACATTTATATTTCAAAGTCAGAGGAAAATACACTTGCTCAGTTAAGCCTTATAGCTCATGAACTTGTCCATTCTCGGCAATATGAACAGAGAAACAGTAGTCTAGTAAAATTTGGTGAGGCTTACTTTAGAGATTACTATTCTGGTGGGCTGAATTATGACAATATACCAATGGAGAAAGAGGCTTATGAGTCTGAAGATAAATTCATTGATGCTGTAGCAGTTGCCATTGTCAATATCGCTGGGAGGTACTCTTTTGATGGGTCTAGTGCTGATTCTCTTTTTGTCGATCCTAAAAATCCTAAGAGGGGATACAACTACGACAATTTGCTCAAAGCTGAATATGACCCTGGTGAAATTTTCTTTAGCCTTGATGGTTCAACTGGGTATGCTGTGTCACCTCCTTTGCCCAAACAGCCTGTTCCTTTTGGCTTGACTGGTACAGATGAAGCAGCAATTTCTCAAGCTTTCAAGTCTTTTTACTCCTACGGACTACTTCCTTCAGATGAAGCTGACTTTCTTCTAGGAGATTCAGGAAATAATAGCATTTTCGGACGTGCAGGAAATGACTTACTTGATGGACAAGAAGGGAATGACAAGTTATATGGTGAGGGTGATAATGATGGACTCCTGGGTGGTGCAGAAAATGACTTACTTGATGGTGGCAGTGGTAACGATGAGTTACTGGGTGAGGGAGACAATGACCTCTTAATAGGAGGGATAGGTGATGACAGAATTGATGGCAACGAAGGAAATGACAAACTCTTCGGTGAAGATGGCGATGACATCCTCAAAGGCGATGCAGGCAACGACGAACTAGCAGGTGGTGCTGGTGCTGATAACCTAAATGGCAATGCTGGTAACGACACCTTATATGGAGAAGCAGGCAACGACTTCCTAATGGGAGAAGCAGGCGAGGACCTAATTGACGGTGGTACTGAAGTTGATACCGTCAGCTACGAAAACTCGCCGAGTGGTGTAATTGTCAATATTGACGAGCAAAAGAACTACCAAAATCTTGGTGGTTCTCTCCACACAACTATAGTTTCTACCAGCCTCATACCTACCGACACAGAACCCGACTTTACCATCAACGCAGGCACTGCTAAAGATGGGTTTGGCACCACAGACATCCTGCGAAATCTGGAAAATATCATCGGCTCCAAGTATGATGATGTTCTCATTGGCAACAGTAAAGACAACCGCATTGAAGCCTTAGCAGGGGATGACCTGTTCATTGGTAATGCCGGAAATGACTACCTTGATGGAGACGACGGCAAGGATACCGTTAGCTACCGCCGCGACCCAAATCAAACCAAAGTCAAAGTCAATTTAGAGCAAAACAAAGCAACAGACGGCTTTGGCAACAATGACCAACTCTATAACATTGAAAACGTCATTGGCTCGTTCTTTGATGATGAAATTATCGGCGATGCCAAAGCCAATATCATCCATGCTGGAGAAGGTAACGATATCGTCCAAGCAAGAGACGGTAAAGATATCATATTTGGTGAACAAGGTCAAGATGCTCTGTTCGGTGAGAACGGTGACGATTTCTTGGTTGGCGGTAAGGATGCCGATACTCTCAATGGCGGTGCTGGTAACGATGCAGCTTCCTATTTCACCTCTGCAACTGCTGTAGCCGTTAGCTTGACAACAGGGACAGGTTGGGCTGGAGATGCGGATGGCGATCGCCTAGAAACCATCGAAAACCTCGAAGGTTCCAAATTTGAGGATTTGCTCATCGGCGACCTGTTGGACAATATCATCAGTGGCTTAGGCGGCAATGACCTAATCTACGGGGAAGCTGGCGACGACACCCTTGATGGCGGAACAGGGAGCGATCGCATCTACGGCGGAGAAGGCAAAGACCAACTCTACGGGGAAGCTGGCGACGACCTCCTCAAAGGTGAAGCAGGCAACGACCAACTCCTTGGCGGAGAAGGCAGCGACCAACTCTACGGTCAGGAGGGCAACGACACCCTCGATGGAAACGCAGGAAATGACTACCTCGAAGGTGGAGAAGGCGAAGACCAACTCCTTGGCAGCGAGGGCAACGACCAACTCTTGGGTCAGCAAGGCAACGATACCTTAACTGGAGGAACGGGTGATGACCTCCTCGATGGTGGCATCGGCGAAGACAAGCTGACGGGTGGCGACGGCGACGACCAACTCTACGGTCAAGCAGGTAAGGACACCCTGGAAGGTAATGCTGGCAATGACCTCCTCGATGGTGGTGAAGGTAACGACCTGCTTTCAGGTGGTGACGGCAACGATCGCCTTTTCGGTCAAGCTGGCACTGACACCCTGAACGGAGACGCGGGTAACGACTTGCTGGATGGTGGCGAAGGTAGCGATCGCCTTTTCGGTGGCGACGGCAACGACCAACTCTACGGTCAACAAGACTACGACATCCTCGAAGGCGGAACAGGCAATGATGCTCTCTACGGCGGCAGCGGGTTCGATACCCTCTTCGGACAAGCAGGTGATGACTATCTTGATGGCGGTGTAGGCAACGACCAACTCAATGGTGGCGACGGGAACGATCGCCTTTACGGTCAGCAAGATGAGGATAAACTTGCAGGTGGCACGGGCGATGACTACCTTGATGGTGGCACGGGTAATGACCAACTCAATGGCGACGAGGGTAACGATCGCCTCTACGGTAAACAAGACTACGACATCCTTGATGGCGGCGCTGGCAGTGACTTCCTAGATGGTGGCGAAGGTGATGACTGGCTCTACGGTCGCGAGGGTAGCGATCGCCTCTACGGTCAAGCAGGCAAGGACTACCTCGACGGCGGTACTGGCGACGACCGACTCGAAGGTGGCACAGATGACGACCAACTCTTCGGACAGCAAGGACGCGACTACCTCGATGGTGGCACAGGTGATGACTTCCTGTGGGGTGGCGATGATGCCGATAAACTGCTAGGACAAGCAGGCAATGACAATCTATATGGCGAGTCTGGCAATGACGAACTGTTAGGTGGCGATGGTAGCGATCGCCTCTACGGACAGGACGGCAGCGATACCCTAGATGGAGGTACCGGCAATGACTACCTCGAAGGCGGTCAGGGCAATGACCAGCTAATTGGAAATGATGGCAATGATTTCCTCTACGGTCAAGACGGTAGCGACAGTCTTGATGGGGGGACTGGTAATGATAATCTGTACGGTGGGTCAGGTGATGACCAGTTTACTGGAGGCGAGGGTAGCGATCTACTCTACGGTCAAGATGGCAACGACTCCCTCAATAGTGGTGCAGGTGATGACTACTTAGAAGGTGGGTTAGGTAGCGATCTCCTCATAGCTGGATTAGGCAACGACCAACTTTATGGTGGCAACGGCAACGACGTTCTTGATAGCGGTGCTGACAATGACTACCTAGAGGGCGGATCGGGCGATGACCAGCTTATAGGCGGCGATGGCGACGACCAACTCTCCGGTCAGAACGGCAACGATACCCTCAATGCAGGCAACGGCAACGATAATCTTCAGGGTGGCAATGGTGCCGATATTCTGCGAGGGCAGGACGGTGACGATTACCTCTTTGGTGATAACGGTGATGACTTCCTCTACGGAGGTGCTGGTAACAACTCGCTAGCAGGAGGTGCTGGCAACGACAAGCTTTACGCTGGTCAGGGCGATAATATCCTGGATGGCGGTCTAGGCCAAGAAACACTCTACGGTGACAACGGTCGGGATCTATTCGTGCTTGCGGCTGGTGCTGGAAGTGACACCATCTTCAACTTTGTCCCCGGTATCGATTATCTGGGATTAATGAATGGTCTAGCCTTCGAGCAACTCACCATTACTCAAGGCACTAACACCAATGCTAAAAATACCCTAATCGCTAACCAGGGAACTGGTGAACTGTTAGCCACCCTCATTGACGTGGAAGCTAAAACCCTTAATATGTGGGATTTCTCTGTTCTCTAAGTCGCATCGAGAGTTTCTCTCCTACCGCTTTCGCTTCCCACGCCATAGGAAGCGAAAGCCTCAACTTAAGTGATGAGCTTCGGGATACTCTGTCGCGGTTAACTGGGCAATTTTTTTATCTAAAATCGTCAGTCAAGTCCAAGGAAATAACTCGATCGGGCGCGAGAAGACCTCCGACTTTGATAACTTGCAATTCTCCGGTTTCGTGAGGGTACTGTGCTTTCACTCGGGCAATTGCTGCATCTAAACTAGAAGCCTGAGCAATATACACTTTTTGAATAGCGCTTAGCACCCAAATAGGTTGGGGCCACTTATGTCGGGGTTGTAGAATTGAATTGTCAATAACTTGGCAAGTATACAGAACAATTTGCTCGATCGCACTTGACGAACAAAACTCCCCCAATTCCGATTCAATACACTGTTTGAGTTCTGGCGTGGGAATGTATTCTGCAACTGATTCTTTGGGCGTTAATTTCGGTTGAGGATTCGACGATCGAGTGCTTTCTTGCACTACTAGCGATTCTATAAAATAACTCACTTGGGTGACGATCGAGTCAAAATCTACCTCCATCAATAAATGACCTAAATACTCCCTCAACAAACTTCTTAACTTCTCATCAGATATATTGATGCCACAGGTTTTTAGATACACTAAAGGTTTATTTCCTAAATTCCGGCCGCAGCCGACTTCTCCGTTAGCTGCATCTTCAGCTTCTACCAGTTCCATCAAACGCTGGTGGCAGGTTGTATTCTCTGTTGTAGGTTGAGGCTCGGAGGGAATCGATCTACTCATCTGTCTGTCCTCAATGTTTCAAAGTAATTAAGATTGTCGGGTTCTTCAGGATCTGGGCCGCAGTCTAGCAGCCCGACTCTCAATTTTCTATAAAATACTAGCGCACCGGGCAATGCGTGCAAGCCTATCCTCCCTTGATATCCTAATTCTTCGCTGCTGCGGGCGATCGCAAAATCTATCAGAGTTCCACCTACTCCTTTATAAGTAGGAGGATTGGTGATAGCAAGTCGGTTCCAAGGAGCCGTTGCTAGGGCCCTGATATACACCAATCTACGTCTTAATTGAGACTCAATATAGCAGCGTTTTTTTAGGATATCAATTGTCATTAAACCCTGAGTTGTGCCATCGCACTCAATGGCATATAGTTCATCTCCCGGTAAAAATTTAGTTCGATAGCTTTTGCTCACCCAATCCCAGTATTCATCTTCTTCCCCACTACCTCTAAGGATTGGTTCCCAGAGGGTTGCGGCATCTTCTAAATGCTTTTGGGTAACAGATGTCAGGATGGCGTCAACCACCTGCATATCTCGAACTCGAAGAAGCTGGATGGGGCGATTCAATTGCAACACCTAACTCGATAACTAGATTATAGCCTAATACAGTTTCTAACGTTGATAGATAAATTTATGTATGACTGGGTGATCTACACCGGGAATCAACTGAATAGTAAAGGTTTTGGAAACAACGTTTGGGATGACTACCGCGCCCTTGATAGCTACAGGCATACAGCTATGGATAATACCTGGATGCAGTACAGAAGAGAAACTACAAAACAACCTTCATAAAGCTGCCCCCTCCATTTAGAGGGGGTAATTTTTACTGAACGAAATCGCTCACAGGAATGAAGTTGCAGGAACTAGATGCGATTTAAATTGGAATTGTTGACCACATGAACTGATAAAAACCATGCACACTCCATCAGTTGAACCTAATTCTGGATATAACAACTCCGGTTACGAATCGGAACCCGATCTGACTGTCGGTTACTCGTCATCAAGGGAAGTTCGTCAAGGTAATTTTGACAACGCTTACCAAGAAAATGTCTATGACTTGTCAAACTTAGCAGATACTCCTTGGACAGATTCAGCAGTCCGCCCGAATCCACAGTTGGAGCTGGAGCTTGATTAAAGAAAAAGCGAAGATCAAGAAATGCAGTCCTGGACGCATCAACCTAAAAAACCCAGTTTCTCGTTCTCATCCTCAACCTAAAATGACGGAATTACATAGAAAAACCGGGTTTTTGGGTAATTCCTAAAATGGAGAGGAAAAGAGGGAGAAAGGTAGAGAGGGCGAGAGGGAGAGAGGGGGAGAGAGGGGGAGAGGGATTTAGCTGATGGGTAATTTCTGCATGCAATACTGCTCTATTTTTCGTAATGTTTTAAAAACAGTTGAAAGTTTTTCCAAATTAGAAAGAATAGAGCAGTTTTTTTTACCTAATTTTAGTTAACATCCAGAGGATTTCCATGAACAGTCCCAAGCCGTTAAAAAAATCAAGCCAGATAGGCTCTGCCTTAATAGCTGCCAGTACACTCTGCCTAATTTTTGCTTTCATCTGCATTACTTTCTTAAGCTTTCCATTAATTGCTAGCGCCAGTCCCTTACCTACTAAAATTTGGGAAAAAGAACAATCTAGAGTTTTGCTGCCAGATTGGAGCCAGATTACCTTTAGTTCCCTGCCTGCGGTTGCTAGTTCTGGAAGTTCTGGCGGTCGAAGCTGGCAAGCCGGCACTTCTGTTGACAACATCTTGAAGCTGGGGGACATTAACGATGTAAAACCTGAAATTCTGTCTTTGCAAGCAATTGAACAATTGGCACTAGGGGATATCAATTTAGAGAATATCAGCTTGTCAGCATTTCCCTTAGCTGGTAAGCAAACTGTCGGTCACTTGGCTGAAATTGTTCCGAATCTTAGCCAATTTCAATTGAGCGATGTTCCTCCAATTGCTTCTTTATCTTCTCAAATAGCCGGAGTGAACCCTAACATCAACCAATTACCAATTGGTCAAGCTGTAAAACAAGTACCGCAACTAGCGCAGGCAAAACTTAACCAAATTGACCTATCTGAGTTTGCACTCGCCCAAATCCCCAACCTTAATAGCGTAAATTTAGAACAGTTCTCTGGGTGGTCAGAGGAACTCATCAGCAATATTCCGCTCCTGAGTCAAGTCCCGCTTTCTAGCTTTCCGGTTCCTATTGCGTCCATTGGCAGCGCAGTCATGCGAATTGACACGATTTACAGTCGGTACGAAAGCAAACGCTCTAATACAATTTCCGGTTCTGATGTAGAAGGATTTGCGGTAGCTTGCGAGAAAGATTGCGCTTATATCGAACTCGACGACATGGAAAACGTCGGTCGCCGCGCCACAGGGCCACTAGAAGGCAAGCAGTGGATTAGCGGCAAATATCAGGAAGTGCGAGGTGGTTCTGGCTGTTTGAGCGGTTGGGAACCGACGGGCCGGCATCCTTTTGGGGAAGTGTTTAAAGTAGTGGTAATGGAACCGTCAGAAACCAGCGATACTGTTGACACGGCTCTGTACTTCAGGTTTAGTTTGCCCTGCGGCAAATCGCCTTACATTATTGGTCCGGTTCCGTTTCTCAGTTACAGCGTTAATTCGCCTATGTTTGTCGGTCGATTGGAGGGCGGTTCTTCTAACAGTATTTCGCGTTCAAAAGGCGTCGCATCTGAAACAAAACCTTCAAAGCCGCTGAGTTCAAATCAAACTAAAGAAAACCCTTTACCAACTCAGCCTCTACCTGAATCCAAGCGAGAGTGCGCGCGCCCCGCAACTTACGTTAACGGTGTGGATGTAGCTTCATTAGGGGAGGCGTTAGCAAAGCTTTCCGAAGGAATCACCAATTTGGAAAATGCAGTCAGTGCCGACTACGAAGCCATTGGCGAGATCGTTTGTACCGAAGGATCTCGCAACTGCGGGCGGGCGATCGGTCGCTATCAGTTGATGAGTTACCGGGAAGAGGTGCAACGTGCTGTCAGCTCAATTGCAGGGGGGGCTAACTTTATCCTGAACGTCAACAAAGGCCAAAAACCTACAAGAGAGGAACTCTTCCAATATTTTCCTCCTGCTGTTCAGGATAAAGTCTTGCAAAATTCTCTAGCTGAGAACTTAGTCAGCAGCCAACAGGAAATTGACCCTAAAACTGGGCAGGTCTTCAAGGGCGATCGCTTAATTGAGCGAGTAGCACAGAAACACTTTGGGGGTTCTGGCAGTAAAATTGATGCCAGCTATTCCAACATTTTAGGTGGCTACTCTCTCAAACAGTACGGGGAAAAAGTTCGAGAGCTTTATAACCACAATACCAGGGACAATTGCCAAGCTAATTCTGGTGACAGCAATGGCATCAGCAACTCGGTCGGCTCCGGCATTACTTTAAATGCTAGTTGGAGTATTAAGGTTGCGCTGTTCATTAGCTCTTTTTTGGGGGGAATGTGGTTTTTAATTCGACTTTTTCACAAGCGAAAGCAGCAAATTTTTCTGATGCTAATCGGTTTGGGGATAGCAGTTACTCTTGGCACGGCTGCACTCTCCCATTGAACAAAGGGAAAGGGGAAGTGGAAATGCAAGGTATTAACAACTATAGGACTTACGCAAGACAGCAAATTTTACAGTATTTGTGGCCAACTGCACCGAAAAGCACCTACAAACACCTTACAAATAGTGTCTCTGCGTTCACTCGTGAACTCTAACACAATACGGTTCAAGTAAGAACACTCTAACTTCCTTTCACAAGTCTGTATATCCTAAAAATTCGTGAAATGGAATTCGTCTGAAAGGGCTAAGCCAAGCGTAGTGGATTCTAACAACTTTTTCGCTAACAGGACGTTTTTAAGTGCTGAAAACATGAATTTTCTTACGTTTTTGTTCTGATATCTATTCCGAAAAATGAATTTTATTGCATTTCTGTTCTGACATCTATTCCGGTGGCATCGGAATGATTAAACCACAGAGGACGCAGAGGACGCAGAGAAAGAAAAGAGAGAGATTAATAATTCCGATATCAACGGATTTGATATGACTTGTTCCTAAGTTGTTCTCGCTCTAAATTGCATAGTCGTTTTATATTCCGATAAGGAAATCATTAAAATTGACTGTGAATTTTAGACATACAACAGCTTACTTAAGCAAAAGATTCTCTCTTTTTGTGTCTTTTTCTTCCGCTTTATTGTCCTTTTTTTTCTGTTATTTTGTATAATTGGAGTAACAAATGGTTGAACAAAATCGAGTTAAGCAAAAAACAGCAGGCAGCCAAAAGATTGTAAAACCCCCGGTTTGGTTAAATCAAGTTGGTTACTGGTTTCGCATTGGTTTGACAGTTTTTACTGCCCTGTCGTTATTATTAGGGACAGTTGCTTGCAGTTCTTCTAGTTCAGCAACAACCGCACCAGCTTCTTGGCAACAAGCTTTGCGAGTCACTCCAAAAGAAACTTTAACCCTAATTGTAAAGGAACACAGCAGCCTTCCAGAACTCAAAGTAGCGGCTGGGCAAAGTGCAGCGGCGGAAGCAATTAAGAGAATGCGAGTGTGGCAAGTTAATGGCTCGGTAGGACGGCTGAACCTTTATGATTTCAATAATTCCACTCTGTGCGGTACAAAAGGCTGCCTTTATGTTGGCTACTTAATTCCTAATGATTCAAGTCAAATGCCAACAGAAGTATTTGCAGCTTATCTCGACCCCCATAAACCGCAGAAAACTCCTTTGTTTAAGGCTGACAGTTCTTCGCACGACGGTTTGCCTTGTCTAGGAGTGAATCAGCTTTCCAAAAAAGGCCGCCGCCAGCTTCAATTTTGCTACGACGGCCTTACCTATCAACTTGCTGACAGCCAGCTTTTCAGTAGTTAGTGTTTAGTAGTCTGCGGGTTCATCGAAGTCAAAATCTTCTGCTGAATCAACCTCAACTTCAACCTCAGCAGCCTCGGAAAATTCATCTAATTCCTCTAATTCTGAGTCTGTTCCTCCTTCAACTTGTGCAATTTTGCGAGGGGGTGACAATTTACCTCGATTTTTGCGGTTAGTTACGCTTTCTGGCAACGCCTGGACTTCAGGTTCCGCACCAGCAGCTATAGCTGGCAACCCGGCATCGCTAGCCTCAATGAAGCCAGCAATGCTATTGTGCAGTCCCCAAATCAATTTTTTTTGTGGTTTTTGACCGAGAAATAGCTTGTGAAAATTAGCATCAGTTGGCTGAGTAATGCTGTGAGTTTTGCAGCAAAAGGATTTATTTTTGCCTTCCCCTTCTTTGAGAGCTCTAAACTCGACATTCAACACTCCCAAAGAGCGCCACTTGTCATTTTTACCGCTGTAATCTCTCCCAAAGCAATCAGCAAATGCCCGTTCCAAATTGCGGTAAAATTCTTCTCTAGCGCTCTTAAAGCTCCAGAGGGCTACATTCTTGAAGCGGACGACAATCGGTACCTGATGCAGGGGTTGGTTTTTGGGATTTAGAAAGATGAGAGCGTGTTCGGAACACACTTCCTGCGTCTTTTTATCGAGGGCATCGCGATATTCGTCGTAAAGCCCAATAAAAGTACCTGCTAATTCTCCATTTTCTTCAATATCTTTGTAGCGGATGTACTCAGGCACAAAAGCTAATACCAACATTCTCGCTTTTTGGAGCAGTAAGCCTGTCACTTCTTCGCTTAGTTCGACCGTTGTCAATTCCTCAACATTAGGTATTACGTGCCATTCCGCTTTGACAAGCTGGTCGTTCGGGAGCAAAATACCTGCTGGGTTATCGTTAATCACGATTCCATAGGGCAAAGAGGGCTTGCGAGTTTGGTTGTATTCACTATTTAATAGCTCCGGATCTATCTCGTAATAATCAGCACTCTTGTTCTTTTGCGTGTTGGACTTTCCACTAGAATTCTGTACTGTCTTACTGGGAGATTTCGCGTTATTGCTTCTTACCATTGTTTACCTATTTTTGTCATGGTCTCCCCCTTGAGGCGATAGCCGCTATCTGAAACATTTATTTTTTTAAGAGGTGAAAAAAATGAACAATTTGCAATTTTTGCCTAAAATTAACAAAGCTACCTTGATACCAATGGCAGTTCAACCTCCTAAACGTTCGTTAACTAGCATAGATTTTGGCGGGTTGTTGGGTCAGTTTATGAAGCCAGAGGGACTGGCAATGTTAGGGCTAATGGCAGGCTTACTTATTGCTTCCAAATTAGTTGGAAACGGGAAGGGTAAAATTACCTCCGGGCGGCTCTGCGGGACGGCTGAAAAATTGGCAGCCACAGGCTCTGCCCTCAAGCAAATGAAAGAAAAAAAACGGCAGCCCGTTACTTTGTGGAGCGGTACGCCGAGTTATTGGTTTAAAGGTTGTCAGGGATTGAGTGCTCGATTGCAAACGCTATTAGGTGCAAATCCGACGGTTTGGTTTCCCCACGCAGAACGCGGAACTTTAGTCATTGGTGCTCCGGGTTCTGGCAAAACATTCAGCGTCATTGACCGGATGGTTGAAAGTGCATTTCAGCAAGGTTTTCCTGCCATTATTTACGACAAAAAAGGAGACCAGATGAAAGTGCTTGCACCCCTTGCAGTGCGCTATGGCTACGATGTGCAAGTGTTTGCGCCAGGGGAAGCTTACAGCGGCACTATCAATCCTCTGGATTTTATGAGAGATGCACAAGATGCAGTAATGGCAGCAGAAATTGGACAAGTTATTGCTCGAAATGCTAGTCCGGGGGAGAGTAAAGGCAATGAGTTTTTTGAGAAAGCAGGCGAGTTGATGGCGAAGGGTTTAGTGCAGTTGGCAAAAAGCAGTCCTTACCCGGATTTAGCTTTTGTGTACGCAATTATTCAACTGCCAGATTTGGTCAAGCGCATCGACCACGCCGTTCACCGACCCGACGGTCATCCCCTCAAAATGGACAGGTGGATTGCCTCTAGTTTTTCGCAGTTATTAAGTTCAAAAGATGCTGAAAAAACAGTGGCGGGCATTAAGGCAACCGCAGAAGCAACCTACTCCAGTTTCATTCAAAAAGATTTGCTGAGGGCATTTATTGGTCGCAGCACCATTCCGATTGCTTTAGAAGGCAAAAAGTGCATTATTTTCAAATTAGATGACCAAAGGCGCACTGTGGTGGGGCCGCTGTTAGCTGCTGCTATTCACTTATGTGTGGTGTCTAATTTGAGTCGGGTACGTTCTGACCCATTTTTGTACTGCTTAGACGAGTTTCCGTCTCTCAAGTTCGACAGAATGGATCAGTGGGCTAACGAATATCGTTCTGCTGGCGGCGTACCGATTGTTGGCATTCAATCACTCAATCAACTCTATAATCTCTATGGGGATAAAAAAGGGGCGGCGATCGCCAGTGCTCTGTCAACTCACGTCCTCTTCAACCCCGGCGATTTTGAGACAGCCGAAAAATATTCTAAGCGTTACGGGGAAGTGGAAGTGCTGGTAAAAAATCGATCGACCGGCAGCTCGACGGGGCAGCAAACGAGCCGTTCTGTCAACTGGAGCGAACAGTTGCAAAAGAAACCGCTGATTAGTCCTGACGAAATTCTGAGGTTTCCTCAAGGCAAGTGCGTCATCACTTCTCCTGCTTACGCAACGGGAACGGAAGCTTTATTTCCTTACCCTCTCAAGATTCCGGTGCGGCCCGGCGACATAAAGCGAGCTAAAGAGTCCGAACAACTGTGGGACAGCAGCATCAAACCGCAGCTTGAAAGGCGGGCGAAAGCTTTGTCAGTAGAGCGGCAGACGGGTAAACTGCTCGATATAGATGAAGAACTCGACAAGCGGATTCAATTCGCTTACCAATTGCTGCCACATCCGAACGACTCAGAAGAACCCGTGACTGTGGCTGATGTGAAGTTGCCAGTTAATGCTGCTGGTGCGAACAGCGCGGCTGAGAAAATAGCGGTTGGCAATATTCGGAAAAAACTTAAAAATCTGTCATTGGGCGATCGATAATGGAGCAAACTGAACAATTTTTGGCTGACATTTTGATTGTTGACGATATTCCCGCTAACATTCAACTACTGTCTCAAGTGCTAATTGAACATGGGTACAAGGTCAGGAAGCTGATTAGTGGACAGCGAGCTTTAAAAGCAGTAGAGTTGCAAGCGCCAGACTTGATTTTGCTAGACATAAAAATGCCCGGTATGGATGGTTATGAAGTCTGTCGGCAACTTAAAGCATCTGAAGCTACTTGCGATATCCCTGTAATTTTCATCAGCGCTTTAGATGACGTATTTGACAAAGTAAAAGGGTTTGAGGCGGGCGGTGCTGACTACATTATAAAACCTTTTGAGCCTGTTGAAGTGTTAGCGCGGGTGTCGGCTCAACTTAAAATGCAGCGTTTACAGCAGCAACTTCGTTGTGCTAACGTGCAATTGGCTGCACAAAATGTTCAGCTAAGCCAGGAAATTCAAGAAAGACAGCAAGCAGAAGCCAATTTAAAAATGCTGTTGCACGCTGTTTCTCACGATTTGCGATCGCCTCTATCGGGAATGTCGCTGCTGCTGCGAAGTCGCCTCAATGATGCTGGCAGTAACATTGCTATTGATAGGCGGACTGTGGAGGTTATGGTGCAAAGTTGTTCGCGCCAACTCCAGTTGATTGAGTCACTAACAGCAACACAACAGTTTGATGTAAAAAGTGCTTTTTTAGCAATGAAGCCGCTGTCGCTGCCCGCTTTAGTCCAAAATATTCTTATTGAAAGATTACCAATTCTCAACCAGCATCGAGTCAAGGTTAAACAGCTTTTTGCAGCAGATTTGCCTTTAGTCAATGCTGATGCCCAGCAGCTATGGCGGGTGTTTGGCAATCTGATCGACAATGCTGTTAAATACAATCAGTCTGGGTTTATTTTGACTGTAGAAGCTAAAAAGGAAGGTGAGATGGTTCGCTGTACGGTTGCAGACAATGGGGCAGGAATTTCTTCTCAGCAATGTGCAAGATTATTCGAGCCTTATACGAGGGGAGTTGGAGTTAGTTTAAGGAAAGGACTGGGATTGGGACTTTACATTTGCAGGCAAATTGTTGAGGCTCACGGCGGAGAGATTGGCGTTGATAGCGAATTGGGAAAAGGAGCGATGTTTTGGTTGACATTGCCAAAGTTTGAAGAGTGATAAGATATCATAAACTATAATTGTTTTGCGACTAAAATTTATCAAATATGAACGCCTATTTGAGAACAATAAAAAAAACATTACTGACCCGATTTATATCAAATCCGTTGGCCTCGAAATTATTCCTCTCTCTCTTCCTCTGCATCCTTAGCGCCTTCGCGGTTAAATCATTCCGAGCCAACCGGATTTGGTATTATTATTCACTATCGTGCAAGCCAAAGAATATCTCGAATAACTGCTGTCTCCACTAGGAACAGTTAATGTCGATCGCGATGTCATATCACTTCCGGCAGCATCGGAATGATATCATAGCGATTGCGATTGCTTCGCTAAGAGCTCGCAATGACATATTTCTATCAAATTTGAAATGATATCATTCCGGTATAAACGGAATTGATATCACTTCTTAAATACGCGAAATTAACGTTTACTTCAGTCCGACTGCCGTCACTCCAGAATATGCAGAAACCCTGGGAGTTTTGGGAAAAATGGCAACCGCAACAGTAATCTTTGAACCGTTTAGCAACCGGGTTACAGGTGTAGGAGAATGTCACTTTCTCAATTCTAACGCCTAAACCAGCCCCAAGCGCAGTGCTTTAACGGCGGCGTGGGTGCGATCGCTCGCTTCAAATTTAGCTAGAATCATCTCTACATGACCTTTGGCGGTGTGGACGCTCATTCCTAGTTGAGCAGCGATTTGTTTATTGCTTCTACCCTCAACTAGCTGCTGCAAAACCTGCATTTCTCTTTCTGTCAGCTTGATGTCGTCATTCGCACAGTTATCGGGCAGCGTTTTGAGATTTTGCAGCACGCAGTCGGCAATCTTAGAGTCCAGGTAGCTGCCACCTTCTTGCACAGTCGCAATCGCTAGTAGAAGTTGTTCTGCGTTAGTGCCTTTAACGCAGTAACCGTGAGCGCCGCTTGACAAAGCAGCCATAACTTGAGTTGGATTGCTGTGGTGGGTGAGCATCAGGATGCGAGTATGCGGCAGTGCGGCTCTGATTTGCTGCGCGGCTGCAATACCGTCGATTCCGGGCAAGTCAATGTCCATCAGCACAATGTCTGGTTGGTGTTGCAGTGCGACACTGACGGCTTCGTTACCGTTAACAGCTTGGGCGACAACTGTTAAATGGGGTTGCTGATTGAGGATATGCTTTAGACCGAGCTGCATCATCGGGTCATCTTCAACTATTAGGATGGTTTTTAGTTGGTTTGTTTTTGGTTGGGTGGCGGTAGTTGCAGTCACGGCTAAGATTCCTACTACATTTTATCCATTCTATATTATTTTTCCTGACATTAAAGAGTGTCATCCTCCTATCGAGAGAAGAAAAGTATTAATGGGCGATTGCGTCGGAAATAGGTGGATATCTCTCGATAGGAGGATGACAATAAAATGTGAACTGATTATATCGACACTTCGTTGATTTCATCCAAATTGATTTCATCCAAATTGATAGCTGTTGCTACTTCCTTCGGTTGAGGTGTTAGATAACAATTCAGCTTGACAACTGTTTGTTCTGTCTCTCGTTCAATGGTAGTCAAAAGCCAATTTTGAGTTTTTCGGTGTTGTTTGCTATCCCAAGCAAACTGAACTTTTTTTGCTGGTTGAGTCGGGTGCAGTGCCAAAACAATCAGTTGCAGCTTGTGAGGCTCAAGCTCGAAAAATTCGGCAGCTACCCATAACTTAACTCGGTCTTGCCAAGTCAGTACAGGATGGCGAATCGCCCACTCAAATAGTCTGGGTGTTCCTTTGACTAAACCCACATTTGTACGGACTTGTATCACTTTGAATGGAGGAGAAGGGGAAGAGTTTTCTTCTGTCACTCCCCTTTTTGTTCGGTCTAGTTTTGTTTGAAGTGGAATGTCAACAAATAGTTTGCGCTGCGGTAAAAACAGTGATGGCGATAGTTCTTTGAGTTGGAAAACCCACTGCTGGAACTGGGGGTGACTGTTGAGAATTGGCTCGACAGGTAATCCCATTAAATTTTGCTTGACAAGCAGTTGCAAGCGTTCTTGCAGATATGAAGGAACAAGAGGTGACTCTTGTAATTGGCTATTATGAATAGTTTGATTGAGGTCGGATAGAGTAAGAAGGTACATTGCGAGCGAGCATAAAAGGCGCTCGCAATAGCGGCGATCGCCACAGAAAAAGTCCGGGAGAGTCTTTGCTGACAACTTAAGACCCAATACGGTTCACTTAACACTATTTATGCGCCGGAGATCCCCCTCGCATCCCCCTTAAGAAGGGGGACTTTGAGAGCATTCTTGTCCCCCCCTTTTTAAGGGAAGTTAGGGGGGATCTGTCTTAAGTGAACCGTATTGACTTAAGACCGATCGCTGGAGTCAGGAGTCAGGATTCGGATACTTAACGATTTTTCGATCGCTCCGATTTGAGTTTTCTAGTCAAAATCCGAGTCAATTCAGATCGTAATTGCTGATTGACAAATGCTTCCTTAACTTAAGTTGTCACCAATTGGGGGGAGTGGGGAATGAGACGGTGATTTTTCCGGTTTCTCAACAGAAAACCGTAAGGGTGCAGGCTGCTCGTTACTTAACTATACAAGTTTGGCTAAAAATGCTACTGATGAAGAAATGATATCGGCAATATCATCTGGATCGAGGGAATAAATCTTTGCTAAAACTTCTTTTTTAATTTTTTCAGAGCCTATCCTCTTGCTGCCACTCACTTGACCGATCGCCACCTCATCCAAACCGCGTTGATAAACTGATAGGGATATTTCTCCATCCAAATAAAGTTGCAGAGTCTTGGTACTGCCACCGCTTAACTTTGCCAGTTGCCGAAAGTTCTTAGAATCGGATTCGGGTATCGTTTTCCCCTTTAACCACCGATATACAGTTGAAAAATCTACTCCGATAGCGGACGCTAAAGCGCTTTGAGTCCAGCCTTCTTTCAGCAGCAGCTCGATCAACTGAGTCAGCCGCTTTTGGCGATCGAGTATAAGAGAAGATACAGAGCTAACAGTCACCGAAGAAATTGGTCTGAAACCCCGTCCTTCTAGGACGGCTTTTGGTTCAGAATTGGCCGGAATTCCGGTTGATTGTGTTGTATAATCTTTTGTATTCATTTGTGAGTTTTCAACAGTCGTGGAACAAGTCTTAACGCTAGTTTGCCAACTTCAACCGACACTCAAGCAAAGCGCTAAAATCGATGCTTTGCTTGCCTCGTTTGCGGATGGTTGCAACTACACCAATGAGACTGTCAAACCATCGGTGACCAGCAAAACCACGATTCAAAGTTTAGTGTATCAAACCTTGCGAGAACAGTTTGGATTGAGTGCCAATCAAGCGGTTAGGGTGTGCGCTAGGGTTGGAGCTAATCGTAAAACTGCCAAGCTTAAAGGGCAGCCCGTCAAGACTTTCCGTCCAACGAGTGCAGACTATGATGCCCGCATCTTTTCCTTTCGAGAAAAGGATTGGACGGTCAGCCTGACCCTGTTGGGTTGCCGTGAGCGCATTAAGTTGAGCCTTGGGAACTATCAGCAAGGGAAACTCAAAAGTAGAGCGCCAACCTCGGCTCAATTGTGCAAGCACAGAGACGGGCAATACTACATCCACATCCAACTCAAAGACGAAACGCCAAAACCGATTAAATCGGACAACGCGATTGGCGTTGACTTTGGACGCAGAGACATTGCAGTAACGAGCAAGGGGGACAAATGGGACGGCAAACCCATTGAGAAGGTTAGAGACAAATACGCCAAAGCAAGAGAGTCTATTCAGCGCAAAGCCTCGAAAGGCACACGCAGTTCTCGCAGAAGATGCCGGGGATTGCTGCAACGGCTGTCGGGGAAAGAAAGACGCTATCAAGCTTGGCTCAACCATAACATCAGCAAGCACATTGTCTTGGATGCCTTGGCGTCGGTCGCGATTATTGCCATTGAGGACTTGACGGGCATTCGAGAACGTACCAACCAGCAACGACGCTCTTTGGCAGAACGAAGACGGTCTAACAGTTGGGCGTTCTATGAGTTGCGTCATTTCCTGGAATATAAAGGCATCAAGTACGGCGTTGAAGTTGTTGCAGTGCCACCCGCTTACACGTCGCAGACTTGCCATCAGTGCAACCATTTGGGAACAAGAAGCCAGAAGCGATTTAAGTGTGCAAACAAGGCTTGTGGTTGGCATGGCGACGCTGATTTCAATGGTTCGATGAATATTGCCAATATTGGAGCCGTCGTAACTGGGCTTCGAGGTTCGGAGTGCCTTAGCTGTTCTCTCAGCTACGATACTTCAGGGCTACTGAAAGCCCCTCGCCTTCAGGCAGGGGATTAGTTACAATTGCTTACCGAAAATTTAGGTTTAAAGTCCTGGGGCACACGGGAACTAACGCCCTTGCGAGACACCGACAAGAGTTTGGCTGAGGAGACTCCTCCGAGTGTAAGCCGAGTCGTGGAAAGAGGTAGCCCAAAGAGCGGTCTTTGGAATCCCCGTGCGCGAACGCACCCGGAGGATGTCAACTGACGCTTTTACCGTACACTATTTTACTTTTTGCTGCGTTGAAACCGATAGTTTTTCGCTATTTTACCCCTTTTCTACAAAATTTGAGCAATCAAAGCCTTAATCGATTACGCAACTACCCTTGCATTATGCAATACTTAATCTTGCACCGTGCAAAAAGGACGGAACATCAATGTCATCCTCCAACACAGTTCGCGGTTCTGATGCAAATAACTTCTCTGTTGTTCGCAGCGCTGAACTCACTGCGAGAGTTGCACAGGACTGCCAGCTAAACAAAGCCGACGCTAAAGATTTGTCTGAGAGCAGTACGCTCACTGATGCTGAAGCATTAGAATTAAGCAGCTTGGAAGCTACAGTCGAACGGAGCTTGAAAGCTTTTTGGGAAATAGGGCAAGCTTTGCGCCATATCCGCGATCGGCGTCTCTACCGACAAGAGTTCTCGACTTTTGAAGACTATTGCACTAACCGGTGGGAAATGTCTCGTCGCTCAGCTTACCAATTGATCGAGGCGGCAACCGTCTATGAAAATGTGCGCCATGGCGCACAAATCCTTCCCGCCAATGAGCGCCAAGTTCGCCCTCTAACAGCACTACCCTCCCAAGAGCAGCCTAGGGCTTGGGCCCAAGCTGTTTCTACTGCTCCGAACGGCAAACTTACGGCTTTTCACGTTGCCCAAGTTGTTGAAGAACACCAGAAAAAAATTTCGAGGAATAAGTCTAACAACGAGAACAGTTCCAAAAACCAACGAACTCAAACAGCCAATCATCCATCGTCCAACCGTGAGATTTCAGCAGCCACTCAAGAGAATGCTGAGGGATTGGGAGCAACATCCAGTCAGACAGAAACTCCATGCCGAAGCTGCTGGAATTGCTATCATTGCAGTTTTGAGCCTGTTCAAGACGACCCTCACAGTTTTTATTGTCAAAAGCTAGGCAAACTAAGCTTTATTGAGAAAGATGGTAACGAACGAGGAGCTAAATGTAAATTTTGGCTCGATCGATGGATCGAGCCAGAGTTAGTCAAAAAGGCAAAACGAGCCCAACGAGATACTTTTACTTTAACTATACAGCTCCCGATACACCTGCAAGCCCAGATGCAAGATGCGGCTAAAACTCAAGGGCTGGCTGTAGTAGATTGGGCAGCACAAGTCCTCAAAGCAGCAGCTTCTACAATCAGTTTTGCTTCTGAAGTCCAGCCTACTCATAACATTACGCCCGCCGCCACAAGTGAGAATTAGGTACGTATTGGGCTAAAAATCGTCCAAATTAAACAGCGTAAATTGGTGAGGAGATGTTGTCGTATTTCTGGGTCGGCGTTTGCCCTTAACAACTTCTTGAACTACTGGATTTGAGTGAATTGATGTCTGATCATTCAAGTCAATAAATTCTGAGCTTTCTCCTGAACTTATTTCATGTTCGAGTGAACAATCCGTATGATTTTTAGCCTGAGACTCGACTGGCTCAAACCACTCATTATACCAGTAAGCAGCGTTCATTGATTGGGGTCGATCGCTACTTAAAGTATTGCCAAGGAGCAAATCAGTTTGACCCAACCACCAAATCGGAACAGCCAGCCAAGGTGAAAACATATAAAATTGGAACAAAGCGCATTTTAACAGAGTCGGGTCTATATCTTGACCGATACCGCTCAGACAGTAATTCGACTGTGCTAACATTAAAGCTCCCGTACCGCAAGCGGGTTCATTGAAGCTGGAAATTCGCTCTGTCTTATCACCACTGACCAACTTAGATATCAACTGGCACAAAGCTAAGGGTGTCGGATAAAATCCTGAACTTTTTTGAGCAGTCTTTCCGCAGATTTGGGGTAGCAGTCTGCCCATATAATCTTCAGGATATAGCATGAGAATTGACAGGTCAAACATCTGATAAAGGCGCATTGATGCACCTTCACAGCCGGCGGGTTCTTTGGGTAAAATCTTGTAAGCTGGATGTCCGAATGCGAACAAAACCCAGTCCAAGAAAAACTCCAAATAGTCCCAAGCTGACCAAGTTTTCCATTCTCCATGTTGAGGAATGCAATTGAGAGTGTTATCTAGCATGGCTTCTGCGGTAGGAGAATGCTGCCATTCAATTTGGGGAATCGGTTCTGCTGGCAAAGTTTCCTCAATTACAAATTTGGGTAAGCTTTCGGGTTTTCTGTTCTCCAGAATGGCTAGCATTGGCTCCATCTTCCACCGCATCCAGGCATGACTAGGGACAGCTTGACACAAAGCCCAATAATCCCACCTTCCCCACAAACATCGGTCTATTTGTGCGAGAATTGTTAAAAGCCAGCCCGGCTTTAAATCTCGTTTTAGGTTGGGGATTAAAGCTTGCTTTTTCTTTGGTTTATAGGGTTGATTTCTGAAATGTAACAGCATTGACTCTCTAGTTTTGGAGTCAATAATTGGCAAGACAAGCTGGTTTTTCATGAGTACAAGTCCGAAAAATGCACCCCTAAAAACCGCAGTAGCGGTTCGCACAATTCTATGTTGATGCAAGCAGCGTCTTGTTTAATAAAAACAGTAAAAAAAATTGGGAATACAGTGTAGCTTTTTTGTTTGAAAAAACCTACACTGTATTCCCCGCTCCCATTTTCCCTATTTCTCTCTCCCCATTCCCCTTTCTCAGCCGTCTATTCCACCCATTTTTTGATATTTAAGGAGTAGAAAATGCTTCGCACAGTAGCAGCCCCACCTGCTTAAGTAAAGCTTTATTGCCATCAGGGCATCCCGACTGAATCAAACATTTAGGACAGCCAGAACTGCAAGAACAACTGCGGGCTAACTCAGCAGCCGCATGAGCTAATTGAGGGAGAGAACGAAAAATAGCTTCCGACGTTCCCGAACCCCCTTCTGCTAAATCGTAAAAGAGTCCTGCATAGTCATTTGCACCTCTCTTCTCTACCAGAAAATTCACATCATTAGCTGAAGCCAAAATAGTCAGAGGTAAAGCTGCTAAAATTTGATGACCGAAACTGTGAATAGCCAACAAATTCGCGGGGTACTCCCACAACTGCTGATATCCGGGAGGAATCGGCTGTTGAGACTGAAGCAATTCCTGGCGAGTAGCTGTTACTATGTGTTGCAGGTAACATTCAACCGGGGAATTCAAACTAATTTGCAGTACAGGAGTCGCAAATTTTATTTCGTAAGGTTGCTCAAAGTTTACCTCATTAAGAACCGATGTTAGCTCAGCAGAGCGAGTTCTCTTGCCACAAACAGGACAGGCAGTACATTTTGGTAAATGCTCTCTGTAATTGACACACTTTCTATTGAGACAAGTTAACTCGTAATTGCGAGTTAATAATTGATAACCAGTGACGAGTTGGCTAATTTCTCCCCAAACCAGTTCCAGAATAGCTTGAGCTGGAATTGCCTTACTATCCGTTGAATTGGTTTGAACATTTCTTTCAACTTCTGGAATAACCAACGGGATTTGTTGAGGCAAACTCAAATTCTGCTTGAGGCTGGTATCAGTGTGGCTAATCGCTACAGTAAAGAGTCGAGTTTCAGGGATGTTTTGCAAAATAGCTTTGCCATTCAAGAGTGAGCGCGAAGTATAAGTCACCAAACAGCCGTCAGAGTTTTGCGTGCGGTAAATAGCACCAGGAAATACCTCTCGATAAGCAATCTCCGCACTGAGGAGTTCAATCTCTTCTTGAGTCTCCGCATCCACCAGTTGTATCGTGCTAGAACCCGTTCCCCCTCGAAAGTTTACATCTTTATGGGGAAAGCCCTTAGCCCATAATTTATCCCGGCTTCTGTGAAGAACACCTTGCTCAATTAAAGCCGTTGCAATTATATGAGCGCTCTTGCCAAAGTAGTGCTTGAGCTTACTGGCAGGAATGCCTGTTTCGACAGCCGCGCACATCAAATGTTTGGCAATATCTATGGGATAATTGGCATTAAAGCTCACCAATTCAGATTCGGCCGACAGCAACAATTCAGGGCGCTCGGCAAAATAGTTATCCAAAGGTGATTGTGCAATAGGAATGAAGACAATTAAACCGGAGTTTGCGCGACCAGCCCTGCCAGCCCTCTGCCTAAAAGCTTGCAAGCTTCCCGGCCATCCCCTAATAATAGCAAAGTCAAGTTGAGGCAAATCAATTCCCGCTTCGAGAGCGCTAGTGCTGAGGATACACTTAACTGTTCCTGACTGCAAAGAGTTAATAATTTCCCTGCGGCGCTCGCTTGTTAAACTGCCGTAGAAAATTGCTACTTGCGACTCAATTCCCGAGTTAGTTTGAGTTACAGCTTCTTGCTTAAAAGTTGCCCACAAGTTCTTAATTGCTTGTCTGCCGTTACCGAAGCAAATTCCGCTTTGCCCTTGCTGCAACAAAAACATAATGATGCGAGCCACATCGGAATTAGCATCATGAGTCGGTTTAGTAACAATTAATTGCCGTTCTGGGACAGCAGCTCCGCTAGAGTTAATCCAAACTAACCGCTCGGGTTTATTGATATTTCGCTTTCTACTTCTACCAGATAGTAACTTCGCTAATTTAACGGGATTGCCAACGGTAGCACTCAACATCAGGAATTGCAGTTTTTGAGAACAACCTCCGCGCTCGTCTACTGCCAATTTTAAGCGGCGAATTAAGCTAGCCATGTTAGCTCCGTAAACTCCGTTAAAAGTGTGAGCTTCATCTAGGACAATATAGCGGAGGCGACTTAAAAAGTGCTGCCAAGGCTGACTCCAGTGAACGCCTTTCAGCGCATAGTGAATTAACTCTGGTGTGGCGCTGATTATGCTAGGATTTGCAGCTAATAATTGTTCTCTGGTTTGGGGAGGAGTATCCCCAGTTAGAAGGGCAAGGCGCGGGCGCGCAGGCTCAGGAATCAGTTGGAGCAAATCGGCAAGTTTTTGACTTTGGTCGGCTGTTAAAGCTTTCAAACCATAAATAGAGAGTGCAGTAAATTGATGTTGGAGAATGCCCTCTAAAATAGGCAAGTACGCACTTAAAGATTTGCCAGAAGCTGTTGCTGTGCTGAGGATGACATCTTTGCCCTGGCGCACGGCTTTGAGTGTTTTAATTTGGTGCGAATAAAGCTGTTGAATGCCTTGGCGGTGCAAAGCAGAAATTATTGAAGGCGGCAAGTCTTGAGGAATTTTGTAGAGCTTAGGAGTTGTAGCAGGCGCGATTGTCTGATAAATAACCTCTTCGCCTAAAAATTCACACAAATCGGCTGTTGCAGTTGGCTGCAAGTGGCTTGCTTCTGGGAAGTTATTTTGGTGAAAATCATGTCTGGCTATTAGTTGGGAAAGAAGGTTGATATAATTGGGAGGCATCGGTCACTCTAAGAATGAATCTTTTCTCTTTTACTACCGATAGGTAGGAAAAAGAACGAGAGAAGAAATTCCAAAAAAACCAACTGGGAGTCGGACTGAATTTGGTGGCAATTATGGGTTTGGGTTCAGGAACTAGGGAAACGGTAGGTCTCTGGCTCACTGCGCGATTACCCTGCCCCGTGAGACGCTAGCATTAACACAGTACACTTGCTATGTATATAGCGGTTCTCAAGCAAGTGAGGCGTCAACTGCCCATTAAGCTGCTACGCATTTAAAGTGTCTATTGGGAATGAGGGGAAGAGAGGGAGAGGGGAAGAGAGTGCAGTTCGGAGTTGAAGGTTGGAATGTAGCAAAGAAGAGAGGGAGAGGGGGAAAAAGGGAGAAGGGGAGAGAGGGAGAAATTTTTACGCTTTTTCTAGGTAGGGTCGAGAGAAGATGTTACCATCTTCTCCCTCCCATTCGGAACCGTGCTTGCTAGTTTCCCGGCACACGGC